>JBCCFQ010000130.1:0-7938 GCA_039029655.1 Pseudomonadota bacterium
CTCAACCCCAAGGATGCTATCGACATCGGTGACCGTCTGCAATTAAAGGCCTGCGCGCAATCGGACTCGACTCTCGATCCATCCGCACAACCAGAATAGTTTTGCAATGGGTCTTCAATCCCAACACGCCGTAGGTAACATGAATACCCTCCTGTTCCAATCGTCGCGCCCATCGAATGTTCGCTGCCTCGTCAAATCTAGCCTTTAGCTCTACAGCCACGGCGACTTGCTTACCATTGCGGGCCGCCTCAGCCAGGTAGCCAATGATGCGTGACTCTCGATCCGTCCTGTAGAGAGACATCTTTATGGCTTTCACTTGCGGGTCCTGAGCCGCCTCCTTTAAAAAAGCCAACACGGTAGTTTCAAAAGAGTCATAGGGATGATGGACAAGCAAAGAACCATTTTCACGAATGGAAGCCACTATCGATCTTCCTATGACCTTAGGCGTCACAGGGATGTGTGGTTTGTACTTCAGCTTTGGAGCAAAACAGTCATGCAGGCGCATAAATCCATTTCTGAATAGTGGTGACAACACTTCAATGACGCTGGACTTATCCAACAGATTGAGTTCTCGTGCCAACATGCGCCGAAGCCCCTGCGGCATGCCTCGACTAACTTCCAGCTGAACCGCATCAGCAAATTGACGGTTCTTGAGTTCGGACTCGATCACAGCAACTAGATCCTTCACTTCATCGACATCGCGGCCCGTATTGGCGTTACGAATGACACGAAAGGAATCGCAGCGAGCAACGCAATGGTCGGGAAAGAGAAGGTCGAGATTAGCGGCAATAATTTCTTCAATAGGCACAAAGAAGTCTGATTTGTCTATGCGAACAACCGACGGAACGTCAGAACCTATGGGCGCTGTTATTCGTATATATGAAGGCTTTCCATCAGCTATTACCGTAACCAACAAGTTGATCGACAGGTTGGAAATAAACGGAAAAGAGTGTGCGGGACCCGTCGCCTGCGGGGTAATCAGCGGAAATATATTTTCCAAGTAGTGTTCGCGCAACCAATTTGCCTGGGGTTTAGACAAGGTTTTGTGGTGAACCAGTCCGATCCCTCTTAGACGTAGCGCTTTGTTGAGTTCATCAAACAGCTCACGCCACTGACTTCGCATGAGCTCAGTCTCTAAGTTGCATTCGTATATCTGTTCTAGCGGTGAACGACCATCCACGGTGGCGCTGTTTGGGTTACTCTCATGGGTAAGTTGCAGTCCACCGATACGTTTCATCGTGAACTCATCAAGGTTCGAGCCCACAATAACCAGGTAGCGCCAGCGCTCCAATAGCGGATTGCGAATATCCTTGGCCTCTTCGAGAACACGCCAGTTGAAACTGAGCCAGGTGAGTTCCCGATTTAGATAGAGCTCAGGCGCATCCAGGTCGTACTCCGAAACCTCGGGAACGATGCAATCTGCAGTGGGCGCTGTGCGCACCCTCTTAATCTTGGACATACTTATAAATCGAAAAGGCTGTGGCAATCTTTTTGTTATGGCTTTCAGTGTAAATCAATTGGTCGGCGGTTGTCGGATAACTCCCGATGACTTACTTGTAGTCTAGTAGATTATGACAAGTGTTTTGTTGGCTCGCGGCTCTAGGCTCTAGGCTCTAGGCTCTAGGCTCTAGGCAAGCAATGATTGCACCTTATGTGTTGTGTATCCTCTTTTAGGGACTGGTCGGCGGAGGTTAAGTCTGCTTATAAGCAATCACACTATCACCTAGAGCCCAGAGCCCAGAGCCCAGAGCCTTTCTTAGCTCAATTACTATAGCCCGTTAGTTTTATGCTGAGCGTACTCAACGAAAGCAAACACTCCTCCACAAAAGACAGGGCCCGTGTCCTCACGAGCCCTGCCCCGTCGAGTTACCTCGACTTACTTGAAAACCCCAATTTCGTTGACTACACCCATAGTTCGACGCCTTAGGGGTTTCCAATCCTCAACTCCGCGGTGGGTGAAAAGAGCGAAAAACATTCGTACATTGCTCCGGGGGGCAAGCTTGTTTGAGCTTGCTGATCTGTTCTGCAACAGTGCCCCACATCCCCGCCAAACCGTGGGTTCGCAAGATCAAATGAATCTCCGCACCCTCTAAATTGACTAAGCCATAGTCCTTAGACTGTCCCAATATGGGCCGTGTGGTTTTTCCTGGGCGAAGTTGCAAACTTGTTTCCGCCGAGCCGTTGTCATCAGCGGTAAATCCTCCCGCCCAAAACACCGACACCTTGATTCGTGGATCTCCTCCGACCAGTTCTAGATCTTCACAGTCACACTGATGGGGGACTCGGCAATACTCTGGGTAGTTATAAACTGCCCACCATAGTGAATAGGCGTGATCTGCCTCCAGCGCTTTTGTGGATACCGAAGCGCGAACCGTCTCAGCGTCAAAATCGCGAATGAGGATGGTGGCGCCGATGACCACTTCATCGCTCCCCCACAAATAGTGGTCACTGATCTCCACGGACTCTCCGGAACTCTGTGGATCGCCTACCTCACAAGCGCTTAACAATGCGCCGCACAAAACTAACCACCAAATCCGGAGGCATGAGATCTTGAGCATTCGTTGAATCATAATTTCTCCAAAATCTGTTGGCCCTTAGGGCCACTTGCCATTTCTTAGCCAGGACAGTAAGTTGGTTTTGCCCTGTTCGATGCCTGCAGATTAGTGCTGCAAGCGCGCCGCTGCGTGAAACTTGTCTAAAGATTCGGTGAAGTTTGGGCACTACTGAACAAGATCAATAAGTTAGCGTTGCATAACGCGACGCCCGGGCGGACAAAAGAAGTTGGACTTAGAGCACCGAAAACGCAAAAGAATTCGTATCGACGACCTGGTTTTGGACCCTGATCTGGTCCAAGTTTTTAGGGGCGAAGACCAACTGGATCTCCCTAAGCTGTCCTATCGACTGTTGCTGACCCTCACGGAAGCCGCACCAAGAGTTCTATCCCAAGACGAGATAATGGAAGCCGTGTGGCCGGGCAAAATCGTCAGCCCGGAAACCCTAACCCAACGAGTGAAGTTACTCCGGGAAGCCCTGGGTGATGATGCCCAAACACCCCGCTACATCTCCGTTGTCAGAGGTGAGGGCTACCGAATGCTGGCGGACGTCAGTCATGAAGATGAAGTTTCTGAGAAAGGATACGAGGGCGATGGGGGTGTATTGTCGGAACTCAAACGCCGCCGAGTCCTGCAGGCCGCTCTAGTCTACGCGGCCGTAGCATGGAGCATCACGGAGGTCCTGTCCTTCTTTTTTGACGCTTTGCCCATATTTCCCCAAGGCTCAAAAGCCTTTGCGGCCATACTGTTTGTGGTGGGTTTTCCCGTGGCTATGTTTTTGGCTTGGCGCTTCGATCTTGGCCGCGACGGTCTGGTGCGAACCAAGCCCTCCAGCAAAGAAGGACAATTAACCATCGCGTTTGCGTTTGTCTTACTTGTCGGCGCCACGGGCGGACTGTTCTATCTGATTTATCCAAAAGTCGTGGTGACACAACCTGAGGAGATCATTGTCGAGTCCGATGGACCTGCTGACAACAGTCTCGTCGTCTTGAATTTTCGACTTGTTTCAGACACCCCCGACGACGAACCACTAAGTCAGGGCTTGAGTGACCAACTAAGAGCTCAGTTAAGCAGAACTCGAAACATTAATGTTGCCGCACGCGTTTCTTCCATGGCAATGACTGAACAGGTGGGTTTAACAGCTTTCGACATCCGCGAAAAAATAAGAGTTAGGTACATAGTGGATGGCACCTGGAACAAAGGAGTCGATGGCGCAATGATTAGCGTGGAGCTAATCGATTCTGCCCACGGCGGTAGTATCTGGAGCAACACCTACAATAGCGCCGATACGCCACTCCAGACTATACAACAAGACATTGGCTTGAGTGTTGTGAAGGAAATCTTGCCCGACGTGGCAACGCTTTTCGACAATCCTGGTTCCACAACAGATGTGCTTAGCGCTTATGAATTTCTTCACAAAGGCAACTACATCTTCGATCAGGTGAAGGCGCTACAAGAACTCGATGAAGAGCTGCTTAACCAAGCAATTTCCAACTATCGGCAAGCCACAATAGGCGACCCCAATTACACCTTGGCCCACGTTCGTCTTGCGGATGCATTGTTGTACGGCAGACGAATCGACGAAGCGAGGGAAAGCATACTCAACGCTTTGGACATCGACGACAGTTTGTCGGACGCTCTGTCAACCCAAGGGTTGTTGTATTACACAATAGGCGCCATAGAAGAAGCGAAAGAGTCATATAAAAAAGCCATCGAACAAAACCAAAATGATCCAGATGTTAGGGCACGCTACGCCTATCTCATCTGGCACGAAGGCCGCATCGAAGACACAGGTGCACTGTTTCGTCGTGCTTTAAATCTAGACCGCGCATCCATTGTTCGCTATGGGGACTATGGCAACTTTTTGGGCTGGTCAGGACATCGCGCCGAACTACAGACCCTGATTGAAGAGATCAAGAGCTTTGCCCCCGTGGACATAGACGTGGGTGCTACAAACCCGATTCCGCGGTACTTACTGCTCGCACGTTTGTATGAACTATCGGGCCAGGTTGACCGGGGCATTGCCTGGGCGTTGCGAGCACACGAAGCTTCACCTGACGAACATCTCATTGCATCACAGGCGGCCGAGTTGTACGCCGTTTTGGGAGACTTCGACACCGCCCTGGAATATGAAACACTGCATGGCGACGACCCCGGACCAGGGCTTTTGTATTTCATGCGTAACTATGGCGCATTGGTTGATGAAGCTGAATTTGCAATGATCGACCACCCGGAAGACAGCAAACTTCGCTACCTGCTGGCTTTTGGTCACCATGCCAACGGCAACCACGGCGAAGCTTTGCGGGTGCTACGACAGGCTGGCTTGCCTCAGAAAGCGCTCAGACTTCGGGAAGCTCAAGACATGGAAGCGCTGGTCACCTTTGCTGACGCCACGCATAAAGCGGGAGATCAGGTGGAAGCAGAACGTTACGCCGAAATCATCGCCGACTTTATGCAGGTTCATATCGATACGGGCAGTAAGGACTGGTGGCCTTACGCGTATCAAGCATGCGCTTTCGCATTACTTGGGGAAGACTCCGAGCGGGTGCTTGAAAAGCTAGAAAGTGTTCAAGACTCCGCTCGAATTCCTTGGCTGCCTTTCCTTCGTGACGCTCCGTGTTTTCGCTCATATACAACGGATCCACGGTACAACACAGTGCTTCGGGGACTAGAAGCGCGGCAACGTAACATCTTGGCGCAGGTTCGTGAAACCGTTAACGATCTGAATAAGACTTGGGAGTAATCAGAAACCCCAACTCACCCCCATGTTCACCGCATAGTCCAGGATGTGCACTTGTTCCGAATGAGTCTGGGTCATGAACGATAATGAAACGTTGTATTGCTCATTAACCGCCCAGTCAACACCAACACCGACATTGTGGAAATTGTGCTGAACTAATCGATCATGCTGAAACCAACGAGGATCTCCGGGGTTGATTTCGTTGGGAAACTCCAGCCCGCCCCCACGTTTGCCAATAAAGAACAGTTTCGTTGTTAAGTTGGGTCTGACGAAGTAGCCGAACTCACCATTTAGACGCCAGTGACTGATGTCCACCCCTAGCGTTTCTTCTACAAATTCATAACCGATAGACGTGTGCAAATAAAAATCAGAAAAGGGAGGCAAGTAGGTAAACCCCGAACCTACCGACGACCTTAACAAGCGCTGACCCACCGCAGCGTGCCCAAAAAAGGTGTAACTATTGCTCGGCACACCAAAGTTGACGTAGGGGTCAAACCTGAAACTACCGTACCGGGCATGGTAAGTCAGACCTAGGTGAAAGTCCTGAAACCGACTGTGATAGTCCCCATCGTCTACAAAGTCGGATTCCACGCCTGGCGGAGCATGCAGAGCGGGATTGTGCGGATCTTGAGCCGGTCCGGTATAACGTTTGCGCACAAAGGGCAAACCCGCGCTGACAGTCCAACGATTTTTAAAGGTGTACTCCACCTCCAGATTCAGGGTGTGAGTATCCACGGGACCGATGGGAAATTCTCCGCCAGTACCATCAAATCCGTCCACACTGATGAGTTGGTAGGTAAGGGATACGCTACCGTGACCCAGCTTTTCATCATCGGCCACACTGGCTTGGTAACAAAATAGACTAAAAACGAACAGCAAAAGACATTTGATATTCATGATCAAACTCCGTAGAAAAATTGTGATGAGACTTGGCGTTACGCAGACTTAAGAGTGCGATGTATTGCTTTTAGATACTTCTTAACGCTGTCGTCTGATCCTACGGATCGTTTGTAAAGGTCTTTCACCTGGCTAGCTTCTGTATCGTCATGGGTGATTGGCAAAAATGACGTTTCAGAATCCGAGCGTTCGACTTTTTGTCGTTCGCTAAAAGGAGCAATGATTACGTCGTAACCACCCTTTCCTAATTGTTGTGCCAACGCTTCTTCGCTGTTCACCAAGTATACGCCGTGCCCAGAGCGGGCCAACTCCGTTGCCATTTCCTTTTCTTTATCCGTGGTGGCATACACCAATACATTGGCGGGCAAAGGTGCGGAATAGGCTCGATACTTGACGCCTTTTCCGACACGGAAAAGGCTTTCGCCACAGGCAAAGGCTGCCGGTGCAGTGATCACTGCAAATGTAGCAACCGCCAGGATGCTTTTTATGCTGTTTTTCATCTTCTTCCCTCGGCGGTCGAACTAATGGGTGTAGTTCTTGATTTCCTGCATTCAATATATGCGCAATCTTTTGCTGTTTCCAGTCACTTTTTGTGAAACAACACCTTACAGTGCGTCTGGGGCAGCTATACGTCCGCGCTCGGCGACATCACGGATGAATCTAAGTATTTGTTTTGACGTGAAAAAGCGCGCGCGATCCAGTTGACCCTCGTTGGTGTTACCAATGGTCTCCCCGGCAGGGTCGAAGAATGCTGCCACCGGCACCCCCATATTCAGACTTACGTCTAGGGATGACGCCAACTCCAAGTTTCGGTCAAACTCCCCAATATCGACATTAACCATGACAAAAGTCTTGTCTAAATAGGCCGCCACTTCCTCGTCTCGAAGGGCCTTATATAAGTTTCGACAATCGGCACACCAATTGGCACCAAACGTCACCATCAGTATTTTGCCGGTGTCCTTACTCCGCGACATTGCCTCAGCCACCTCCAACTCCGCATCCGCAGATGCGTCAAACGGCAATTCTTCAGGGTCTAGGGATTCAAGTTCAGCATACAAGCCGCCAACTATCATTTGGCGGAGCTGATCAACTTGTTGCTTGAGTTGTTGATTTTCCGTCTCTAGAGCGGTCGTGTGGTTTTGGTCTTTCGGTAAGAAATCAGCGAGCGACCATCCAACCAACCCACCAACTGCAATCCCCAGTAACAGGGTGATGACCCGATCCATATGGCTGACTCATTGAAGGAACAGTCCATAGCGTACAGAAAAATGCTTTGGGGAGTCCATGGGGAGGCATGGCACATAGAGAACTGTTCCCGGGCTTCGGGCTTCGGGCTTCGGGCTTCGGGCTTCGGGCTTCGGGCTTCGGCGACAATTATCCAACGTCATCCCGGCGGAGGCCGGGCCAAAAATCTGAGAGAGAAGGATGGTAGCCGCATCGTTAGGATCACGGGTCAATTCTTCGAAGTGTGCACGCACTCCGCAGGGGTGGATCCAGTAGTACTTGCCGCGGAGCGGCTCCTTTAATTGAACTACCAGTGCCATGACCTAATCTGTGCCGCTTCGCGGCAAAGTATTACTGGATCCTGCCCTTCGGCAGGATGACGATGTAGACGCCTCGCGCCCCCCTACGCCCCCCTACGCCCCAACCGCTTCCGGCAATGGCGCTTCAGTCTCTTTTGCTATCCCCCCAAACTCCTTTAGCAAATCATCAAGAAAATGATTTATCTGCAGGGTCATAATGGCAAAG
>JBCCFQ010000131.1:0-7935 GCA_039029655.1 Pseudomonadota bacterium
ACCTCGGATTTGGAAACCTGCCTGCTCTTTTGGTGATCGATTTTGTGCAAGCCTACATGGAAGAGTCTTCTCCTCTTTACGCGGGAGTGGAAGAAGTGCGAACCACTTGTGTGTCGTTACTCTCCGCCGCCCGTGCTTCCGGAATTCCCGTCCTTCACACCAATGTGGCCTTTAGTCCTGGCGGCGCCGATGGCGGTGTTTTTTTTAGAAAACTACCGTTGCTAAGAGTGTTTGAAAAAGGTTCGCCCCTAGGCGCGTTTGCTCAAGATCTAGAGCCATTGGAAAATGAAATCGTGGTCACCAAACAATACGCCAGTGCCTTTTTTGGCACCAGTTTGGCGTCAACCTTACGCGCCATGGGGGTAGATACGGTGATCATCGCCGGACTTACCACTAGCGGTTGTATCCGGGCCAGTGCTGTAGATGCCGTCCAGCATGGATTTGTACCCGTGGTGGTAGAAGACGCAGTAGGGGATCGTAGCCCCGAGCCCCACGAGGCTAACTTGTTTGATCTACGTGCCAAATACGCTGATGTGAAATCCACCCGCGAGGTATGTCGGTTTCTCAAACAGCGTGGCTAATTCTGTCTTGCCAGAATAAGTTAACTCGACCTTTTTTCTGCATGGTTGTTATTCGCACTATCTGTGTTATTTTGTTTTGCCCGACGCGTAATTTGTTTGTCATGAGTGTAGTTGTGTCCAGGCGTTTTTTATCGTTAATAGGGTGTTCCTGTGGTGAGGTTTTTGATTGTCACAGTGGGTGTTAATATCCGTCTGAACGCCGATTTTGAGTTTTCTCGACGCTTAGGCAGTCTAAATTATGAGACGGCGGTTGCTTGCCAGAACACAGCCATCGAAGACGATGTGGTTAACGCTGGTTTTCGTTTTCTTCCCTTAAAAGCACATACCGAACCTGCGCTTTTTCCCGGTATCTTAAAACAACTACTCAATCGCCGGGCGTTTAGGTCGACAGTTGCAGCCAAGAACGCGCTTCTGCGCGACGGTGCAGGCTTAAACGATCACATCGACGAGTTCGATCCCGATCTCATTTTCTTAGACAGTGAGTGCCATGAGCTTGTCATTGTTGCCCTCAAGAGCGGTAAGAAGGTTGCGCTATTAGAGACCCATGTATCCACATTGAGATTTCGTGGAGTACCGCCTTTATCAAGTTCACTGATTCCGGACGCAAGTTATCTGTCCAAGCTCAAGGCCGCATGGAGTTGGAAAGTACTAGGGTGGCGTCGGTTAGCAGGTAAGGTCTGGCGTCGATTGGTTTTAGCGGATCACTCTAAGCACAGCAATTTGAAACGGATGGTGCGAGAGAATGGTTTGGATTGGGACGGATGGATTTCCGAGTCCCAATGGCAGTACTACTTTTTTAACGAGCTTCACTATTTATGTTTTTGTGCTCCAGAGTTTGACTTTGTTTATCCACCCAGCAGAAAGAATCTGCACTATTTAGGTCCTATGGTTTCAGCGGATCCGCCGAAGTACACTTACGAATTCAAGACGCAATGGAAGCGGTGGACATTTAAGGACAGCCATTGGCCACTGGTAGTTGTGAGCAGCGGAAGTATTTTGCGTCGCACGGATTTTTGCGCAGCCCTATGTCGGGCCGTCGCTGACAAGCAAGTTCGCGTGGTTATGAACTACTCCGGCCAAGACTTGGCGGCCTTAGGGTCTGTGCCTGAGAATGTATTGATCAGTACTTGGATTCCTCAAAGGCGCTTGCTCAAGGAGGCGTCTCTGTGCATCGGTCATGGTGGTTCCGCAACAACCCGAGAGAGTCTGTACCACGGTGTACCCTTGCTTGTGTATTCAGCCGGGGTCATGGACATGAATGGAAATGGCGCAAGGGTGGCCCATCATGGTTTAGGTGTATTTCGGACCCGCTATACGGACAAAATCATCAGCTCCGATGTGGATCAGGTCATTGGAGATCCACGCTATTTGTCCCGTGCTAAAGACTTTGCCGCCACCCTCAAACATTACGACGATCCAGAGATTCTTGGGCACGTGATGTCTCAGGTGATGGGTGTGTAGTCCGCAGATTTTGAATCCGTCGGAGCCCTTTGAGCGAACCGGTATGGGATACCCCTAATGTATCCTCCGATTATGTCAACTCCTGGCATAATCTTTACTCAAAACCCTCCATTGGAGTGCTAAAATTCCAGGGGAAGTAAGAATAATAACTACAAAAAATGTAAGAGTATGAACCGCAGTATTTTTCTCCTCACAGAAGTTGTTCGCTAAATGGATTTTGCTTGGTCTGAACAAGACGACGAACTAAAGAAGCGTGCAGCAGAGTTTGCCGGTACGTTGGGCAGCGCCCGTGAATTCAGTCGAGAGGCTTGGGCTGCCTGCGGTGACTTTGGGCTGCTGGGATCTTACGTGCCAGAGGGTGAAGGTGGCTTAGGGCGTTCAGTGTTGCAGACCATCCATATGCTTGTGGGGTTTGGCGCCGGCTGCGGCGACAATGGTTTCTCACTTGCGGTTAATGGTCAGATGTGGGCGGTACAAGAACCTGTGTTGACGTTTGGTAGCGAGTATCAAAAGCAAAAGTACCTGCGCCCCATGTGTAAGGGTCTCTTGGCGGGAGCCCATGCTATGACGGAGCCCGATGCTGGTTCCGATGCCTTCAGCCTAAAGACCGTTGCTGTTGCACAAGACGGCGGGTATTTGTTGAATGGTAAAAAAATATTCATCGGACTTGGTCCCGTTTGCGATGTCGCTTTGGTCTTTGCAAGTACCAATCCCGAATTAGGGCAATGGGGCGTCAGCGCGTTTTTGGTAGATGCGTCTTCCGACGGATTTACGGCGTCGCCACCGAACAAAAAAATGGGCTTGCAGGGTTCACCGGCAGGTACCATCGAACTAAACAATGTTTTTGTGCCTGAGCAAAATCGACTGGGGCCTGAAGGGGCTGGGGTCAGTATTTTTAATCATTCTATGGAATGGGAACGAAGCTTTATATTTACTTCCCATGTTGGTGCCATGGAACGACAACTGGACGCGTGTATCGAATTCGCGAAGAGTCGCAAACAGTTCGGGCAACCGATCGGACAATTCCAGAGTGTATCCAATCGAATTGCAGATATGCGAATACGTTTGGAGACAGCGAGATTGATGTTGTATCGCGCCGCATGGCTAAAAGACCAGGATCTCTCTTCACCAATGGACTCAGCTCTCACTAAAGTTCACCTCAGTGAAGCTTTCCTTGATTCAAGCCTGGATTCGACCAAGATTCACGGGGGTCGCGGGTATTTTTCTGAGTATGGCATCGAGGCCGACCTCAGAGACGCAACGGGTGGCGTTATTTATTCTGGGACCAACGACGTACAACGGCAATTGATTGCGAAGCTGTTGGGTGTGTGACGATGCGGTACTTGTTGAATCACCTATTAGATCATTCGGCGGACGCTCATTCCGAACGAGAAGCAATAAAATGCCGTGCAGAGAGCCTGTCCTTCTCTGAACTAATTGAGAAGGCCAACGCCTTGGCTCATTGTCTGCGTGAAGCGGGCGTGAAACGTGGAGATCGTGTGGGCATCTTCATGAACAAGGGTGTGGGTTCTGCTGTTGCCCTTCACGGCATCATGCGTGCCGGTGCGGCTTACGTTCCATTAGACCCGGCTGCGCCTTTAGAACGTCTGAGGTTTGTGATCCATGATTGCAACATCCGAGTTCTGGTCAGCGAACAGCGAAAATTGAGGACGCTGGAAAAGCTAGCGGCATGCACTGATGTCGAATATGTCGTTGGTGTTGCGAAGGATGACCTGGCGAAGACTGTCACTGTACCCTGGGAAGAGTTGGAAAGAGAATCAGAAGCGCCGCGGATCAAGTTGATGGAGCAGGATATCTGCTACATTCTCTACACGTCAGGTTCAACCGGTGTGCCAAAAGGTATTGTTCATACTCACAGAAGTGCCCTTGCATGGGCCGACGTATCCGCATCCGCATACTCGCTAAGTTTTGAGGACCGAATCTCAAACTATGCGCCGTTACACTTCGATCTTTCTACGCTAGATTTCTTTGCGGGTGCCTTGTCGGGTGCCACGACGGTGATGATTCCTGAAGAGTATGCGCGACTACCAGTGAGTCTGTGTGAATTGATTTCCAGTGAAAGGCTCACGCTTTTTTATACCGTTCCCTTAGCGTTAACTCAGCTGGTCAACTCTGGCGCCATTACAAAAAATGATTTTAGCCATCTGAAATGGGTATTGTTTGGCGGCGAGCCTATGCCGCCGAAGTACCTAAAAGGAATGATGGACCTGTTACCAAACACCCAGTTCGTCAATGTATATGGACCGACTGAGACGAATGGTTGCACCCACTACCTGGTGTCTAATGAACTCGATGTCGAACGTCCTGTGTCCATCGGTGACGTCTATCCCAACGTCGAGTCATTGGTTGTTGACCTGGACGATGAGGCGGTGGAACCTGGTGAGGTTGGCGAGTTGCTGATTCGTGCCCCTACTAGGATGCAGGGTTATTGGGGCCGCAATGATCTAAATGAGTCCTCGACGTTTTATCGAGAATTAGCACCGGGGGTGCTGGCCACATTTCATCGAACCGGTGATCTTGTTCGGCAACAAACAGATGGAAACTTTGAGTTTGTTGGTCGCAAAGATCGACAGATTAAGTCTCGCGGTTGCCGTGTAGAACTGGATGAAGTAGAAGCGGTGTTGCTCTCTCATACTGAGGTACGCGAAGCGGCAATTTTTGCGGTACCCGATGATACCGGGCATTTGTCAATCCACGGATGTGTGATCCCGCAAACCCATCAATTGTCTGATGTGGTGTTGAGCCGACACATGAAGAGTCACTTGCCCGCCTATGCAGTTCCCGTGGCACTTAATATTGTAGATGACTTTCCACGAACGTCCACGGGCAAGATCGACAGGCTCGCCCTACAGAACCATGCGAGGGGCGTCTGATGCAGGCGAAAATTTTGAATTTTATTCAGACCGAACTGAATGAGGATGAAAACCTAGAGGAGGTTGATTCTGACTCAGAGTTGCTACTCGATGGAATTGTAGATTCCATGGGCATCATGAGGTTAGTAGAATTCTTAGAAGAGCAGACAAATCTGAGGATTCCAGCGGAACATATCACCATTGAGAACTTTCGCACCATCAATCACATTGATGCTTATGTTTTGGCCAGAAAGGAAGCGGGTGAGTGACTTTACGGGGTGTTCAAACACCCGAACCCGGTTCGGACGTTCCATGGCTTAGCGAGGTTGAGGCGAATTCGAATCTCAGTCGCGGGCAATTCCTGATCTGGTTAGGTCAGAAAGTCGAAAGTAACCATCCACTTTATAATCAGTCCTTCGCCTTTCATCTCAAAGGTTCTCTCGACACTGAGGCCTTTATAGCTGCTTTTGACCAAGAGCTTTCGTCAAATGACGCCTTGCGCACTGTGATCGATGAAGTGGACGGAGTGCCGATGCAAAGAGTCGTGCAGGAAGGTAACTTTATCTTGCCCCTGATAGATTTGACCCATGGGGAGAACCCTGGGCTCGACGCGGAGGCGTTACTGACAGACAGATCCCGTGGCCTTTTTTCTTTAGATCGACGCTTGTTTGACTCCGCTCTCATTCGGGTATCGGCTGAACATCACATTTGGTTTTTGAATCAGCATCATGTGATCACTGACGCATGGTCTTGCGCTCTGCTTCACGACCGCGTGATGAAAGCCTACGCGGGTGAAGCGCTACAAGCCCAGCCCAGTTTCCAACACTGGGTTGGCAAGGAGAGGGCGTCACGTTTGAAACGCGCCTCAGACTTAGACGACGCGGCCCACACTTTTGTCCCGCCGTCTGATCAAGTTATGTTCTACGGCAAAGCCGAGAATCAGGCGGGGGCCAGCAGCATAAGAATTCCCCATCGCTTGCCAAAGTCCGCAGTGGATCTCTTAAAAAGCAGTCCGTCTGTGCAGCGATGTATTAGCCCGGATTTAGGATTGGTCAGCGCCTTTGCCAGTGTGTTATCCGTGTTGGTCGCGAGGCTAGCGAATATTGAGAATGTGTGTATTGGTCTACCCATACACAATCGAGGTTCCAAGCAAGCTCGGATGACACCGGGTTTGTTTATTGAAATGCTGCCATTGAGTGTTGGTTTGCAGGAAAACGATACCTTTGAGACGCTTTTTTCTCGAATCTCCAATTCGAATTTAGACCTGCTAAGACACGCGAAACCAGGCATATCGACCCCACAGGCCAATCGAGAGCAATCGGTGGTTCTGAACTACATCAATAGGAGGTTATCTGCGGTAGAGGGGATCGAGCGCTCTACAAAATGGATTGGTTCCGGTGCTGTGGATTCAAATCACAAGATACGACTGCAAGTCCATGACATGGATGATAGTGGTGCATTGCAATTGTTGTTTGACCTAAACACCCAAGTTTTTGATCAAAATCGCCAGCGCGACGTGGTGGCCCAGTTTAACCGATTGCTTGAACAGTTCTTGTCGGAGCCAGATTCGTCTATTTGGTCTTCAACCTTGGCGAGTCCAGAGGAGTTATCACAGTATCAGTCGTTCAATGACAGTGTGAAACCCTATCCTATCCGGAGCATTACGAGCTGGTTGTCTTCGGTCGCAGAGCAGTGTGCGTCGGAAACCTGTCTACACTATCGCGACCAGCAACATAACTATGAAATGTTAACCCGCAAGTCAGATCTGCTGGCGCGCCGGTTACAGAAGGCGGGTGTAGGTCCCGGTGTGATCGTGCCGATCTTTATGGATAAAAGCCCCGAGGCCATTCAATCCATCCTGGCGGTGCTGAAGTCGGGTGGAACCTATCTGCCCCTCGATTGGCGAGAGCCCAAAGAGCGGCTTCGCGCCATTCTCATGGATGTAGCAAAGTCTGAATTTAATCTAGGTCCGGTGTTGGTGGGGCGGGAGTCTTTTCCTCTCCGAGAGTTTTCGGTGTTGTCGAGCGTAGAGGGCTTACCACAGGACGATGACCAGTGCTCTGAACTTTTCCAGAGAGAAGAGGACAGCATCGCCTATGTCATCTACACATCAGGATCTACGGGAACACCCAAAGGTGTAGTGATTTCCGATTCGGCGTTGCTGAACTATTTGCACAGCGCGGTTTCAAGCTTTGCGCCAGAAGCCACAAACTTCCCCTTGCATTCGCCGCTGTCGGTGGACTTAACCGTAACTTCAGTTTTCTTACCCTTGTTGTCCGGTGGAAAGATTGTCATATTTTCCGACCAAGACAGTGACGTGCCGGTATTAGATGCTTTCCGACATAGTGGGATTGATGCCATTAAACTTACACCATCCCATCTGGCCTTGCTGGCCGAGTTGCCGGATAAATCCCATAGTATTAAGACTATTGTTGTAGGCGGAGAGCAGTTAAAGACAGCCACACTTCGTCGAGTGACCGAACGATTTCCGGTAGACGTCAAAGTTTACAATGAGTACGGCCCCACAGAAGCCACAGTCGGTTGTATGCTGCATCATTATGGGGTTGAGCGAGATCGTTGGGCAGACGTCCCCATTGGTAAACCCATAGAGAATGCTTCTATCTATGTTTTAACCAAAGCAGGGCAATTTACTCCCACCGGCGTGGTTGGAGAGCTAGTTATTTCAGGTCGCTGTTTGGCGGAGGGTTATCTCAATAGCCCAGAACAAACCTCCAAAAAGTTCTTCCAACATCCATTACTTGGCAGGTGTTATAGATCTGGTGATCTAGCGTTGTGGCGGGATGATGGTCAACTGAAACTTCTAGGGCGTGATGATAAACAACTAAAAATTCGCGGTGTGCGGGCCGAGCCTGAAGAAATAGAAAGAACCTTGGCGTCCTTTGATCAGATCCAAGATGTCGTGGTGCGTCAGCTAAAGACAGAGCAACCCCAAGTGGTCTTTTGTCGCGAGTGTGGTATGCCTTCGAATCATCCTGATGTGCATCTGGATCACGAGCAAG
>JBCCFQ010000132.1:0-7931 GCA_039029655.1 Pseudomonadota bacterium
ATATCACTTTGTTTATGCAGTCAAAATGAGCGCCCACAAGGCAGGCCATAACAACAACAAGGTGCCAATGGGTCTGTCTAGACGAGCAAGTTGCCCGTAGTGTACTAATCGCTGGGAAACACTCATTTATTCACCATTATACATTGGCGTATCGATCTGCCCCCGAGACCCATCGGTTTATGAGTTGAGGTATGTGGTTTTGATACTTATCCTCGATGAGTTCTGCGGCGGAGTGAATTTGCGGCAACAAGTCTGCATCCCGAACTAGGTCTGCAATTTTCATACTTACCAGCCCAGTTTGGCGGGTCCCAAGAACCTCTCCCGCACCTCGCAACTTTAGATCTTGGCGCGCGATCTCAAAGCCGTCAGTGGTTCCTCGAATGACGCTAAGCCGAATTTTTGCAAGCCGAGACATCGGGCTTTTGTGTAACAACACACAAACGCTTTTTTTCGCTCCTCTTCCGACGCGCCCCCGAAGCTGATGCAATTGGGCCAAACCCATACGTTCAGAATTTTCGATAATCATCAGGGTTGCATTAGGTACATCTACGCCGACTTCAATGACTGTGGTTGCCACCAAGACGTGAAAATCACCTGCAGCAAACTTCGCCATCACCGCATCTTTTTCCCGCCCTTTCATTCGACCATGAACCAATCCAACGTCAAAATCGGGTAATGCTTGGTCCAAAAACGCCTTCGTATCTTCCGCTGCTTCAAAATCAAAGTTTTCTGATTCTTCAATTAAGGGACAGACCCAATAGACTTGATGACCACCACGACAGGCTACTTTCACCCGCTCTACCACCTCCGCGCGACGAGCGTCAGAGACAACGACAGTCTGGATTGGAGTTCGCCCCGGTGGTAACTCGTCGATAACAGAACAATCTAAATCAGCATAAGCGGTCATAGCGAGGGTTCTAGGAATGGGTGTGGCGGTCATCACTAGTTGATGAGGATAGACTTGATTAGCCGCGCCTTTTTCCCACAGGGACAAGCGCTGGTGCACACCAAACCTATGTTGTTCGTCAACTATCACCAATCCAAGTTTGTTGAACGTCACCGATTCCTGAAACAAAGCGTGAGTACCCACCACAAACCTTGTTTGCCCCGTCTCCATATCATGCAACACCTGCCGCCGTTGCGCAGCGTTGAGACTGCCTTTTAGTAAAGTAACATCCACGCCCAACGGTACCATCCACTCGCTAAGGCTTTTAAAGTGCTGTTCCGCAAGTAGCTCCGTGGGCGCCATAAGACTGACTTGGAATCCTGCCTCGATGACACACAATCCTGCTAGAGCCGCCACCACCGTCTTGCCGGAACCCACATCCCCTTGAACAAGACGCAACATTGGGCTGGGTTGATTCAAATCTCTTTCTATTTCTTTGAGCACACGTTGTTGGGCCCCGGTAAGCTTGAACGACAGCGCGTCCAACAATTTCTCTTGTAACCCTCCAGAAAAGCCCAGGGCAAATCCTCGTTCCATTCGAATTTCATTCCGCACAGCTCGAAGACTCAGGTGATGACTCAAGAGCTCTTCGAAGGCCAATCGTTTTTGGGCAGGATGAGTGCCCTCCGTGAGTAGGTCCATGTCAGCGTCTGGCGGTGGTGTATGCAAAAACACTATGGCATCGCCCAAAGTAGGAAGCTTGAGTTCTTGCAGCACCGGAGACGGTACCCATTCTTTGAGTGGGTGGCGACGCAAGAAACCTAAGGCATGGCTCACCAAGTTTCGAATCCGACCCTGTTGTACCCCTTCGGTTGTGAAGTAGACAGGCGTTAACGTGTCATCCGTGGAGGGGTTTTGAGTCGGACGCAACACGCGATATTCCGGGTGGACCATTTCCAATCCACCCGAGCCGCGACGCACTTCTCCAAAGCAACGTACCCGTGCGCCTTGAGCAAATTGCTTTTGCTGGGACTTTGAAAAATAAAAAAAACGAAGTGTTAGAAATCCCGTGCCATCCGACACCCTAACCAACAAATTGCGTCGCCCTCTGTAGGCAATCTCGGCTAGTTCCACCTCGGCTTCAATCACTGCTTTTTGTCGGTCCGCTAACGCACCCAGGGCAACAACACTCGTCCTGTCTTCATAACGATGGGGCAGATGCAGGAGTAAATCCTGGACAGTGGCAATGTTCAGGCGATTGAGTTTTTCGGCCACGTTCGGCCCCACCCCTCTGAGATGAGTGACCGAAATCTCGGCGAGATCCGAAATCTCCGCAACCTTATTCAAAAGACTCTTCGCTTATAAAACGACGACAGCGTCCATCTCTACATCAGCACCCTTTGGCAGCTGAGAGACACCAATGGCCGCCCTCGCCGGATAGGGTTGTGAAAAATAATCTGCCATTACTTGATTCACTAAAGGGAAGTGACTTAAGTCCGTTAAATAAATATTCAGCTTGGCAACATCTCCAAGATCACAACCGGCGGCATCACAAACCGCCGACAGATTGTCGAAGACCCGACGAATTTGAGACTCCATACCATCGCTGATCAATTCCATGGTACTCGGATCTAATGGAATTTGGCCGTACAGATAAATCGTGTCCTTAACTTGAACCGCTTGGGAGTAAGTGCCAATAGCTTGGGGCGCTTTGTCCGTTTGAATTATCTTACGCTGCGTCATCATCGGTCCTTGTTTGGATGGTGCCGGCTCTTTTTACACTGATAATTTCCGGCATGTTTTTTATATTTCGAATTACTCGTTTCAAGTGTCGGGTATCGCGAACTTGTATGTCAAAGGTCAATGTTGAAGCCTCTCCATCACGCTCAGCAATGGCGACACGCTCAATATTGGTCTCAGTGCCGGCTATATTCGCTGCGACGGCTGCAAGTACGCCCAAACGGTTGATCACTTCCACCTGAATTTCCACAATGAACAAATTGTCGATGTCTTTGCGCCAGTCCACTGCAATCCATTTTTCAGGTTGCTTGCGAAACTCTGTCAAGTTTCCACAGTCATCGCGATGAATCACAACGCCACGACCCGAACTTAGGTGGCCCATGATTCCATCTCCCGGTATGGGGAAACAGCAGCCTCCGTAGGTCACCACCATACCCTCGGTGCCGGAAATCGCTAGTGGTGCAGGTTCGCCTACACTGGACTCATCACCTTGTTTTTCTGGCAACAATGACCGAGCCACAAACGGCGCCAAGCGTTGTCCTAGACCCACCTGTTCGTATAGCTCATCGGCAGACTTTAGGTCCATTTCTTGCAATGCATTGGCGATGTCGGCTTTGGACACTCGGCGAAGTTTTGTGTCGAAGGCCGCCAAAGCGCGATCTATTAACCGTTTACCAAATTCAACGGCCTCGCTGCGTCGTAAATTCTTGAGATACCCCCGGATACTGGCTCGGGCTTTGGCCGTAACAACAAAGTTTATCCATGCTGGGTTTGGTTTTGCGCCGCGTGCGGTAACGATATCGACGGTTTGCCCATTTTGCAGTTGCGTACGTAACGGTACGGGTCGGCGATCCACCTTGGCTGCAACACAACGATTCCCAATGTCCGTGTGAACCGCGTAAGCAAAATCAACAATGGTCGCGCCCCGGGGCAATCGTTTGATATCACCTTTCGGTGTAAAGACATAAACCTTATCGGGAAATAGATCGACCTTGACACTTTCCAGAAACTCCTCCGAGTTGCTGGCCCCGTCCATTTCCATTAAACCCTGTAGCCACTCCCTAGCCCGAGCGTCTGGTTCTAAATCCATCGCATCAGCGGACTTATATCTCCAGTGTGCCGCGATACCGGTCTCTGCAATAGCGTGCATGTCTTCTGTACGAATCTGAATTTCTAATGGTATGCCGTTTGGACCAACCAGAGTGGTGTGTAGAGACTGATACCCATTGGCCCGGGGTATTGCAATGAAATCCTTAAACCGACCGGGCATGGGTTTGTACAATTCGTGAACTACGCCTAAGGTCTGATAACAGGTAGACGGGTCCCTGACGATAATGCGACAACCAAACACGTCGGCAACATCAGAAAGCGAAACGCCTTTGCTACGCATTTTCTGATAAATGCTATAGACGTGTTTTTGTCGACCCTCTACCGTACCCTCCACGGCACCGCGTTTTAATCCTTCATTGATATTGTCTAGAATCTTGCGCACCACTTGTCGACGATTGCCGATGCTGCGCTTTAGACTTCTAGAGATGACTTGATATCTGTGGGGGTAAAGAGACTGAAAACCTAAGTCCTCGAGTTCCACTCGGATACTGTTAATGCCTAGACGATTGGCGATAGGCGCATAGATTTCCAGTGTCTCCCTAGCGATCCTTCGACGCTTCGCCGGCGGCATAACGCCGAGGGTACGCATGTTGTGAAGACGGTCTGCCAACTTAACCAAGATCACGCGTATGTCTTGGACCATGGCCAACATCATTTTGCGAAAACTCTCTGCTTGGGCTTCCGCTTTTGTCCTGAATTGGAGTTTATCTAGTTTGCTGACCCCGTCCACGAGCTCCGCAACTTCCTTGCCGAAGTCATCTTCCAACTGTTGCTTCAGCGTCGGGGTATCTTCAATGACATCGTGCAGAATCGCGGCGACCAGGGTGTCCTGATCAAGATTCAGGTCCGCCAGAATACTGGCCACCGCCACGGGATGTGAAATGTAAGGCTCGCCAGACATGCGCGTCTGACCTTCGTGTGCAGCAGCCCCAAACTCATAGGCTCTGACGACTTCGTCAACACTTTCCGATGGTAAATAGGATTCGAGTTTAGGTCTAAGCGCTGCGATCCCGGTTGATTTCCGCCCCCGGGGCAGGCGACCTAAGAACGACGCGGCGTAGTCCATGGTGCTATACCCACGGCGCCGGGCAGCGAATTTCTAACGTTACGGAGTGTCAGATAATCCGCCGGGTATGTGATCGGGCGCTTCATCAATCTCAAAAGGCTCTACCACCACATCCTTTTCCTTGAGGAAGTCCTCGGTCACCAACCCATCGGCAATCTCTCTGAGCGCCACCACCGTGGGTTTATCATTTTCCCAGGGCAACATAGGGTCGGCACCATTGGCGATTCGGCGGGCCCGCTTGGCCGCAACCAACACCAATTGGAAGGGGTTGTTGATGTGTTCAATACAGTCTTCGATGGTAATTCGAGCCATGCAAAAATCTCTAAATTCGTGACGAAACGTTCAGTCTACTTCAAGCTTAGGACATCACGCCAGAAGATCTTGCAACAATCCTTGCAAATTCTGTTCAGTAGACCGAAACAGCTCTCCTTGGCCCATCACAATGGCCATCAAATCCTCCAGAGCTTGATCAAAATCGTCATTCACCACCACATAGTCGAATTCGTCCCAACGGGCCATATCCGCCACCGATTGCTTCAATCGACGGGCAATTTCTGCGTCATCGTCGGTTTTTCGACCCCGCAGACGCCGCTCCAGTTCAGCTTGGGAGGGCGGTAGGATAAACACGGTGCGACACTCGGGCATGGCCTGTTTGACTTGTTGCGCCCCCTGCCAATCGATTTCCAATAAGACATCGTGACCTTGATTGAGCTGGCTTTCTGCAGCCGCACGGCTAGTGCCGTAGTAATTCCCAAAAACCAAGGCATGTTCAAGAAAGGCCCCAGCCTCCACCATTTCCTCAAACTCTTGTTTTTTAATGAAAAAATAGTCGATACCCTTTCGCTCACTGGTCCTTGGTAAGCGGGTGGTATGGGATATGGAAAACCGGATGTCCGGGCGTGCCTTTACCAAGGCTTTGACCAGCGTCGTCTTGCCAGCACCTGACGGTGCGGCAATAACAAACAGACTTCCCAGCGGTTGGCCGTTATTCAATATTCTGTACCTGTTCACGCATTTGCTCGATGAGCACTTTTAACTCTACCGCCAACTTCGTGCATTGGGCATCCTGGGACTTGGACGCCAGAGTATTGGCCTCCCGATTGAACTCTTGCATCAAAAAGTCCAATCGCCGACCTATGGGTTCGTCGCGTTTCAAAACATCTTTGGCTTCTGCCACATGACTGTTTAATCGGTCCAACTCTTCCGCAACATCCATTTTTTGCGCAATCAGAACTAACTCTTGCTCTATCCGATCCATGTCAGGTTCCGCCACCAGCTGCTGAACCCGGTTCAGGGTTTTGTGGCGAATCTGCTCCCTAACCTCCGGTAGCCTGGCTCCCACCTGGGCCACAATACTCACGATGTCATCGCAGCGTTGATCCAGCATGGCTTCCAATCTTTGGCCCTCTCGCAACCTGCCGGCACCCAAATCTGACAATGTCTCATCCAGCAGCGATAAGGCCGACTCATGGATGGGCGCCCAGTCTCGTTCGGCCTCGCTGACCACACCGGGCCAACGCATGATATGAATGGGATCAACTTGAGCGGGATTGGCCATGGCCTTAGACAAGGCGCCAGTCACAGCGATGACTTTGTCAGCTAAATCCTGGTTGAGCACCAGGTCGGGCGCCACAACACGATCACTTCTTACGCGAAGACCGCAGTCTATTTTGCCCCGGCTCAAGCAAGCTCCAATTCTTTCTCTGAACTTGGTTTCTAAGAGTCGAAACTCTTCGGGCAGACGAAAACTCACATCTAAGAATCGATGATTCACAGTGCGTAGTTCCCATGTTAACGAAACACCTTCGGTGGTTGTCTCGCAACGGGCGTAACCCGTCATGCTTTTTGTCATAAATCGTTATTCACTGTTGGGGAGGTAAGATATTTTGTCGAACGAATTATGCCAGGATGCGAGGGAAGGCATATACTCACGCCCTGGTTTTTTGAATAGTATGCACTTGGGGAGCGTCTTTGCAGTGTGAGATCACCAAAATCAGCCTGATTGGCGACCGCAGTGAAAACCAGGATAGGGTGGGATATAGCAAAAGTGATAGCGCATTGTTGGCCGTGCTGGCGGACGGAATGGGTGGCCATGCCAACGGAGGTCGCGCGGCAGAAGTGGCCATTGCTACGGTCATGGAGCGCTTTCGAAACAATAGGCACCCTATAGATAACCCTTTGGATTTCTTAGAAAAAAGTGTGACATCGGCCAATGAGGCGGTAAACACCATTGGTGAATCCGTGCCTGCCGAACTGATGCCACGAACCACCATAGCGGCGTGCCTCATCCAAGAAAACCTGGCCCACTGGGTCCATGTGGGGGACAGCCGCATTTATCATTTTAGAAATGGCGGCATTTGGGATCGCACCCGGGATCACAGTCACGTGGAAATACTCCGCCAGGAAGGTCTTATCTCCGAAGGAGAAATGCAGACCCATCCGCTACGCAACTTTGTGGAGTCCTGTCTGGGTGGCGGCAGCGATTTGCCAGAAATGAGTCTGTCCGGACACTCGGAGCTTCATGAGGATGATGTCTTGCTGTTGTGCACCGATGGTGTCTGGGGTGCGGTGGACGACGCTTGGATATCTGGTCACATTTTCAAAGACCAGGCGTTCAAGAGCAACATTCGTGATCTGTGTAAAGAAGCCGTGAAACAATGCGCACCCAGCGCTGACAACACGACGGCTGTTGCGATTCATTGGCAGGCACAGGACGAATAGTGTCTGACAAAGACGTAGAATAGACCCCAACCCCAACAGCACTTGACCCTTAAGGTGAACCACCATGCGACCCAGCGGACGCCGGCCTGACCAACTTCGAGAAATCTCATTTCGACGCAAATACACAATGCACGCCGAAGGATCTGTGCTGGCGGAGTTTGGCAATACTCAGGTGCTATGCACCGCTAGTTTTGAAGAACGCGTACCCGGTTTTTTGCGCGGCACGGGTCAGGGCTGGTTGACCGCGGAGTATGGCATGTTGCCTCGTGCAACTAACACTCGAAACAGTCGAGAAGCCGCGAGAGGAAAACAAGGCGGACGAACTTTAGAGATTCAACGCTTGATCGGAAGATCCCTGCGGGCTGCGTTGGATCTTAAGGCCTTGGGTGAAACCAGTATCACCATCGA
>JBCCFQ010000133.1:0-7911 GCA_039029655.1 Pseudomonadota bacterium
AAGAAAACTTGAGAGAAATAACGGGTGATGCTGTCCAAAACCTGGCGACACTCCAGGATACGCTGGTGTTGGCAGGGCCCTCTCCAGCCAATGAAGCTGAATGGGTCACCAAAGCCATGAAGGGCAACCTGGCGCTCGAAGCAAGCCGATTAGCAGCTGAAATCGCCTTCGATGACGTGGATAGTCGTCGAGCAAGCAGATATCCGACTTTGGAATTGGTGGCTAGCCATAACGAGTTCGATAGTGAGAGCGATCAGATCAACCAGATCCTACCGGCACCGCCTCAGGCGTCATCGCCGGAAAATGATTTTTCCACCACCACGATAGGATTGGAATTGCGGTTCCCAATCTATACGGGCGGTTTTAACACCTCACGTGTTCGAGAAGCCGTATACCTCCACCGCGCCGCAAAGGAACGTGCTGAGCGCATCGCCAGAGAAACGGAACGGCAGACCCGAGATTCCTACCTTGGTGTGCTTTCAGAGATTTCCAGGGTCAACGCACTCAAGCGCGCCGTAGAATCCCAACAGACCGCACTACGAGCCACAGAAGCCGGCCTCGAAGTGGGTACCCGAACTACTGTTGACGTGTTGATCAGTCGCCAAGCCTACTTCAACGCGTTGACCAACTACGCCCGCAGCCGATACGACTATTTGTTGGAAGTGCTGCGTCTGAAACAGGCAGCAGGCACTTTGGGTGAAGCCGATTTGCGGGATATTGAGCAATGGCTGAAGGAAGGGAGCGCTTCAGAGCAAGGTCAGGGTTAGTTAGTGCGTCATCCTGCCGAAGGGCAGGCCAAAAATCTGAGATAGATCGTCGCCACAGTGCGTTGCCCGTTGGAAACTAATTCCATACTTTCGAAGTGTTCCCGTGCTCCGGAGGGGTAGATCCAGTCAATACTCGGCCGCGAAGCGGCGCCTTCGATGCAAGTCCCGAGGAACGTGACGCTATTAACCGGTGTCGCTCCGCGACTATCTTAAGACTGGATCCCGGCCTACGCCGGGATGACATTCTTGGGGCCTTCACCTGATCAACGGCTCCAACAAATCCAACAATCGATCCAGTGCCCCTCGGTTTCGTTGTAGTACGGCGAGGCCTTTAGCACCTTTGGCTTTGCACTCGTTGGGATTGGAGAAACAGTGAATGACTTGGTTGGCTAAGCCATCGGCGCCGTGAACGGTTTCAACAGCACCCGCATCTAGCAGTAACTGGTTTACTTCCTCTGCATTGAAGGTGTGAGGTCCTGTGATAATGGGAATACCGGCAGCCGCAGGTTCCAAAAGATTGTGTCCACCCACGGGCACCAAACTACCTCCAACAAAAGCAATATCGGCAGAAGAGAAAAACGTCGGCAACTCACCCACTGTGTCTACTAAGAACACTTCGCAATACTCGTCGAACACACGATCTTTTGATCTTGTGTTCAACACAAACCCATACTTGTCAGACACCAAAATTGAGACACCGGAAAACCGCTCCGGGTGGCGTGGCACCAGTATCAATAACGCGGCAGGAAACCTTTGTCGTATGGTTAACATGGCATCCAACATGATGCTCTCTTCGCCTTCATGGGTGCTGGCGGCAAGCCAGACCGGTCGCCCTGGACTATGGGCCTCCCTGAGTCTGCGTCCCTCATCGAGTCGGTCCGCAGGCAGATCCATATCGAACTTAATGTTGCCCACCACATGGGTTCGATCCGGCGACGCACCCAGAGATTCAAAACGTTCTGCATCTTTTTTGCTTTGGGCAGCGATGACGATGCCATGGGACAAGGCGCCACCAAACAAACCGGTGAACCAACGATACTTCCTAACAGATCGCGGCGATATTCGGGCATTGGCAAGAATTAAGGGAACCTTTCGATGACCGCACTGGTGGAACAAGTTTGGCCACAATTCGGTCTCCATTATCACGGCGACCTTGGGTCGTGCCCGGTTAAAAAATCGTTTCACCGAGCCCGGTAAGTCGTACGGGGCGTAGCAGTGCTGAACTCGATCACCAAAAATATCGCGTACTCGCTGGGCCCCGGTTGGTGTGACGGTGGACACCACCATGGGAACGTCGGGATGTGCATCAAGTAAGCGACGAATCATGGGTGATGCCGCTTGAACCTCCCCCACTGAGACCGCGTGGACCCAGATGCTGTCCTGATCCAACTGAAAGCCCAGAAACCCGAATCGCTGAGGGAATTTCTCTCGATAGGCGGGACTCCGTAGACCACGCCAAAGCATCAATAGAATGGCGACGGGTGACAGCACATAAATGAGAAAGATGTAGACAAATCTCATCACTGGCTTATGGTCTCAATTGCGGACAATCCGGTAGTGTGCCTGAGGTGCCCTAGTTAGCCTAATTGTCTTATGAACTTTCTTCACACCGTCGAGCTAAAGGGACTTGGCTCGGCTCTGACGGCTAGCTGTTGCACACCGTTGATAAGACAATTAGGCTAACTCCGGCACCTAGATTCCTCAAACCCATGTCTGATTCCAACCCACAATTTGCAAGCTTTTTGGCGCCAAGATTTTGGCCCACCTGGCTGGGTTTGGGTTTGATGCGCCTGTTATACCTTTTGCCATTCAGTGCGCAGAGGGGACTAGGGAAATTCGTCGGAAGCCTCACTTACTATGTGATGACAAAGCGGCGTCGAATTGCCGACAAAAATCTAAGCCTTTGTTTCCCCGATTGGGATCAAGCCACAAAGGACGAGGTGATCAAGGAGAACTTCAAGAATTTGGGTCAAGCGATTTTTGAAACCGCACTGACTTGGTGGGGCTCAGAAAAACGGTTGGCCAACCTGGAAGAAGTGGAAGGTCTGCATCATGTTACGGACGCCTTAAATCAAGGCAAAGGGGTCATTCTGTTGTCGGCCCACTTCACCACATTAGAAATCGGCTGCCGACTGCTTCTACTACACGTGCAATTTCACGCTATGTATCGCAGTCACGATAACCCTTTGTTTGGGGAAATCATGCGCAAAAACCGCGAACGTCTGGCAAACGTCGCCATCCCGAAGAACGAAGTACGCCAACTGATTCGAAGCCTCAAAAGTAACAACGCAGTTTGGTATGCCCCTGATCAAGCCTATCGTGGCAACAACAGTATTTTGGTCCCGTTTTTTGGTGTACCGGCACCCACCAACCCAGCCACTTCAAGACTTGCAAAAATGACCGGGGCGCCGGTTATCCCTTTTTTCTCTGAACGCAATGAACAAACGGGGAAGTACCACCTGAAGATACTGCCACCCATTGAGAACTTTCCCACAGGAGACGTGGCAGCGGATGCAGTGACAACTAACGCGATTATCGAAGCGCAGGTTCGTCGTGCACCGGAACAATACCTATGGACTCATCGACGCTTTAAACCGTTAACCGCGGAGCACGAAGACCCTTACAGCGACTGAGCCGAGTCTGACCCACAGTTCAAGGACTGTTTAGTCAATGCCAAAGACTCATCCTTGGCCGTGCCGAAAAGTTGCTTAAGATCATCATCAAAACCACGCTCTTCCAAGAACAGCTTGCCCTCTGCAAACACAGCCCTGGCCTCGATTCTTCTAGGCTTCCCGGTACGCTTAGAAATGATGCGGCAGGTCTTGGGGGTCACATAACCTTCAAACCCTTGTTTCGTGCGGCGCCAGTGCATCGCGCAGTCTGGACCCAGCAAGGTTTCTAGGTCACTTTTGTCGAGGTTACTCAACACCTTCGCACCAGGACAAACGTCAACAAAAAGCTCGGGATCGACCAAAGAGTAAGCCCTTTGCACAACAGAGTCCTGCTCTTGGGTCATTATCAAGATGCGCTGCCGATACACCTTTTTCCCTTGATTGAGTTGCTGATAAAACACATGTCCGTCCAGATCCGGAGCATTGACACGAACTCGCCGATCCACAAACTCTGGATGAGCGACCTGAGACTCAACACCATCCGCCGAAACAAAACGACCTTGCATGACCTCGGACAGCTCACCGATTTCGCTGGCGTGCGCTTGTGAGGCAACGAGACTACCCATCAGGGAAAAAAAGAAAACCCGCATTACCAATCTAAGTCCCATTGTATCCCTCCAAAACATGATTCCACTCCCCGTCACCAAAATCACGTTTGCCAGATCCCGCAACTTTCACTAAAGAGCGTTTTAGACGATCCAAGTTTTGTTGTTTCCAAGCATCTCCGGGCCTGAAGTAACCTCGATCAAAATCGATGATGTGAACGTTTTGAGCGTTGCCCTCTAGCATGATGTTGTGAGCATTTAGGTCGGCGTGATACACACCCGCTTCATGAAAACGACGCACACAACGACCCACCGCTTCCCAAATCTGTGGTGTCAGCTGCCCGTTTTCGCTGATGAGGCTAGCCAGGGTGACAACGCTGGGAATTTTCTCGGTAATGAGGTCCGCCGTGTAGCGACGACCGCGACGAATGTATCGTGCGGCCACTGGCTTGGGCACGGGTAGATCAAGCTCCACAAGATCCGCCAACAGGCGCCACTCTCGAAAACACCGAGTGCGCCTTTGACCCAACCACAAATAGCTATCATTCACTACCTTGCCAAACAGACCTCCACGCAGGTAGTGACGCAGAACCCAACTTTGCTGTTGGAACTGAACGATGAGTGTTGATCCCCGACCATACGCCTGTGATTCGATTAGGTCTCTCGACTGCCAATAGGCAACATCGAAATATTCCGCTGAAAATTCCGATACCCTATCTTCATCGAAAATGATGGCACCGCTAGATGTTGTCGTAATACGTGGGCTAATCAATGCTGTAATTACCAGCCTGTGGGACCCATTCGGGTATGGAGTTCTATCTCTTTAAGACATAGTAAGCGCCGCAGTAGGGGCACTTCGCCTCGCCGGTTTCCTCAACAGGAATGTACACTCTTGGATGGGAATTCCAAAGACTCATCCCATCCATTGGACAATGCAACGGCAAGTCTTTGCGAGTGACCTCGTAGCGAATTTGACCGTTTGGCTGCTCCAATTCTTGAGAAAACTCCGTCCTGTCCAAGGCTACACCTCTTTTGTTTACGCGAGGAATTATACCCTGACACCGAGCAAGTTGCCCCAGACTTTCTGCACAAAACGTCTTTCCCTAGCAAACTCCCTCTCGGGCACCACGCTGCCTTTTCCGTCTAGGTTACGCCGATGCAACCGTTGCCTTAGATTAAGATAGACTTCCGCCAGTTCCTGCTGTTGCGCCTGATCGATAACACCCGCTGCCGCCAGACCTTCCAACAATCGCAGGTTGTCGGTGTATTCCACTAATGCCGGGTACTGATTCGCCCACTGCAAAACCAAGAATTGCACGATGAATTCGATGTCGGTCATCCCACCTACATCTTGCTTTAGATGAAAGCCGGCAGAGGTAGGACTTTCCTGACGCATTTTGCTCCGCATATCCAAAACGTCCTTGACCAGATCTTCGTGATCCCTGGGTTGACAAAGAATCCCGCGTCTTACGGTTTCGAATCGTTCCCCCAGTGATTTGTGTCCCGCCACAAACCGCGCCCGTAGCAACGCTTGATGCTCCCACGTCCAAGCCTCACTGGCCTGATAGTTCTCAAAGGCATCGAGTGTGGACACTAATAAGCCGGATCTCCCGCTGGGTCTGAGTCTGGTATCCACTTGATATAAAATGCCTGCCGCTGTGGGAGTCTGCAAAAAATGCATCATGCGTTGAACCATTCGAGCGAAAAAACGACCGTTATCCATTACCTTTGGCCCAGTGGTTTGATCGTTGACATCGCCGGAATCGTGCAAGAAGACCAAATCCAAATCTGATTTGTACCCAAGTTCATAACCACCCAACTTACCGTAGGCTATGACCGCAAATTGTGTGTCCCGTAACCCTTCATCACCTTGAGTTTTTGGAATCCCACTGATCTCAACCGCCTGATCCCAGGCTGCGTTCAGCACTTTCTCTACTACTGATTCAGCCAAAAAAGTCAGTTGATCACTGACCTTTGCAATAGATGCTCCGTCTAAATCACGCAGGGCAATAGCAAACAAAGACGCATGTTGAAAGTGTCGCAGGGCGTCCATCAAATATTCTAGACTGTCTCCTGGTGCTTCATCGGTTAAGCGTTGTTCCAGACTTGACCGAAAGTCTTGCGTCGTCAAATTCAAGAAGGGACTGTCGTGGTCGATGAGTTCATCTAAGAGAATCGGGTGTTCCGAAATGGTATTGGTCAAAAATATGCTGCGCGAGCATAGATCGATTAAGCGTTCTAAAACCTGCCGATTCTCCAGCAGCAAGCTAAAGTAGGAACTGCGTCGACCAATGGCCTGAAACACCGCCATGATACGCTGCATGGCTGTGTCCGGTTCGTCCATTTTTTGCACAGTAGCGACTACGACTGGTAGCAGTGCATCGATACGACGTTGACCGTGCTTATCCAAACGCCTGTACTGTGCACCTTCTTTGTACTCTTGAACCAACAACTGCAGGTCTCCGTCGGCTCCTTCGTCCGAAGCCCGGGAGTCTGTCTCAGTATCACTTGGACCAATCACCAAATCTGAAAAATGACCGCTGACACGAGATCGATGTTCATCCAAAGCGTGGCTCAACACGTCCCATTCTTCATTCATTGCGCAGGCAAGTGCTTCCTGGGCAGTGCGGTCCACTGGCACATCGTGGGTCTGTTGATCGTTGTATTGCTGAAGGTGGTTTTCGTAGCGTCGCAAAAATAGATAGGAGCGAGTTAAATCCACCAATTGGGTCCTGGAAATCATCCCAGCTTGGCAAAGTTCATCCAGCGTGGCCAACAATGCTCTCTGCTGCAGCCGCTGGTTAGTGCCTCCGCGAATAAGCTGGAAGGTCTGAGCAATAAACTCAATTTCTCGAATCCCCCCTTCCCCAAGCTTGATGTTGTTTGCCGTCCTACGGCTTTTCATCTCTTGGATGATGGAATGCTTCATCCCGCGAATTGATTCAAACACCCCATAGTCAAGGTAGCGACGATAAACAAAGGGTGACAAAAGACTTAAGATGCGTGCCCTATCTTCCTTGTTGCCGGTGAGTGGTCTTGCTTTGATATAGGCGTAGCGTTCCCACTCTCGACCGTGAATTTCAAGGTAACTCTCAAACGCTGAGAAGCTCATGGCCAAAGGACCCACTGTTCCAAAGGGACGCAGTCGTATGTCCACCCGCCAAACAAAGCCATCGGCTGTGATCTGATCCAGAAGCTTTAGGATCTGCTGACAGACCCGCTGGAAATAGCGCTCGTTAGAAATAGACCGGGCCCCATCGGTTTCCCCCGCTTCGGGGAACAGAAAAACCAAGTCCACGTCCGAGGAAAAGTTTAGCTCCCCACCACCTAGTTTCCCCATACCCAGAACCACCAACTCCTGCAGGGTATTGTCCTCCGAGCGGGCGCGACCAAAGGGATCCTTAAAATGATTTACCGCCAAATCCACCGCCGCCTGAATCAATGCATCGGCAAGGGCACTCACTTCCGCCAAGACTTGTTCCACGGTGAGCCAACCCGCGACATCCCGCCACGCAATACTCATTAAGTAGTTTCGACGAAATCGGCGCAGCGCCGCCATCTGTTCCGTCTCAGACTGGTTGGATAGGTTCTCAATGGCCTTGGTGAGAAGGCTCCCATAACCCAGACTCGTGACATCTGGTCGAATCGAATCCACCACACCATCCAAAGCATCACCATTAACGCAACAAACCCGACGCACAAATGCACTGGCGCCCCACACCCTAGGTAGTGACTCTCGCAAATGCGCTTGGCTCTCCAGCACTTGGGCAAGGTCCGGGTTGGATTGGGATAACCCATGCCAACTTTTTTCAACCTCGGGCTTTAGGGTGGGGTTTAGAGCATCAAAATCCATGGGCGGGTCTTGTGTGCGTTGGCAAGTGTCCGGCCGATCAACGGCCCCGCTTCGACCCAGCGATAGAACTCCGG
>JBCCFQ010000134.1:0-7873 GCA_039029655.1 Pseudomonadota bacterium
CAAAAACGACTCAAAAGTGCTTAAGCTTCGTGTGTTACCGCTCATTATTCTTAATTTTCTAGAACGTAGTGGCTGGATTGTAGCATCGAGGGCCTCAAATTTGGCTGATCAAACATTTCTTTAGGTGTAGCATTACCTCTCGAGTCCACAGAAGAGGTAGATTCAATGGGTAAAAGCACCGTCGTTTCACTGTTCTTCGTTCTAAAGGCATGCACCGCCAATCCCAACGTCGATTTTGATCGACATAGTATGAGTTGGCTAATACTACCGACCTCCGGTGATACCCTTTTATTTCACGCCAAAACCAGTCCTAGATATCCGGCGGATTCTCCCGATGCCGAAGGTATACGGAAGCTATGGATAGAAACCTGGCTATCGAGACGTGGCCTATGCGGTAATGGTTTCGATATAGTGGACGGACCACGGCCATTTCACTCCCACGAAGACAACCCACATCTAGCGCAGCTGCGCTACGAACTGGAATGTAAACCTTAAGACTTTGTTCAAAAAGAGCCAAAAACGCGAGGATCGTCCCCTTCAGATTGTGGACGACCTGATCAGCGACGCTACCTTAGACGCCTGCTTTGCCTGGTGCATGGGTTCCGGGGAAACTCCTTGGCGTTTTGGCGACCAGGCAGATGCCAAAAGTAATCACAGATTCTGGGGCGCGTCGATCTTTTCACCCGACGACCCTCGATACACAAATCATACCTTGTCTGACACACACCCCAGCATCGCGGAAATCTGGAACCAGATTGCTCTGTACCTGGGACCATCCCAATTCGAAATTCGTGATGTTTGGCTTAACGGGCTCACCTTTGGCTTAGAAAGCGGCATTCATAGGGATCGCCAAGATAACGAGGAAGGCTGGTATACGGCCATGGTTTACCTAAACACCCATTGGCGAGCTGAATTTGGCGGGGAAACCATGTTCTATAACCAAGAAAAAACGGACGTTCAAAAAGCTGTGATACCTGCACCTGGTCGGATGGTGTTTTTTGACGCCCGAATACCCCATTGGGGTCGCGCACCAACAAAGGATTTCCCTTTTGTACGGCTGACCTTAGCTTTCCACCTCAGCCGTAATGGGAACAGCCCTATTCCGAAATTTTAAGCTTACTTTCTCTTTAGTATTTGGTCGCGACGCTTTAGCAAACCCTTAACTTGAGACTTACCGAGTAACCCATCTAAGTGGGTGTTCAAATTTTCGGCAGTTAGATCTGTGAGACGTTGCACCAGGACCTTGTTTAGGAACAAGTCTGCGTTTTTTAGATGAGGTGGTCGCCCCGATTTGGTCTTAAATGCTCGGTCGTGATCCACCAAAACTAAATCCCAACTATTTCTTTCATAGAGAATGCTGTCGAGTGTGCGCCCCTCATTAAAGATCAGCGTGTCAAATGTGTTCATCAAATCATATTGTTCTTTTAGGGAACAATTTGGTGAAAAGCGTAACGACTGACTTTGACGTTGTTGCTCCGACACAGCACCCTCAACCCAGAAACGGAGCCAACCCTTTTTTCCTTTGTGTGTTCTTGGCACCGTTACAGGGATCAGGTCCAGACCCAACACACGATCCAAACGATAAGCAGCAACCTCATTGAGGTTCTTGCCAGGCTGGAACAATGCTCGGACACGATGTGTGCCATCACTGATGTGAAGTACGTTAACCTCGCGCCCATTGAGTTCCTCAACATTGTCTTCGACAACATCGCCTTGGGTCAGCAAGCTTTGTAGTTGGTCGTCGGAAAGTCCACCGGGTCTCGGACCAATGCTTCTGGGTACCGACTGAGGAGAAGAAAAGGAATCATCGTCGGCATAAAAAACCGTTAGTTCATCGCCGTTAAAGATCAACGCCGAGGCTCGACCCTTGTAATACGGCGCCATGCCGGTGTCCAAGGCGATGACTCGCTGCCCTAGATGAGACTGCACTCTGCCCGGCGTTGGTGTATGTCCCACCACAAGACGGTTAGCGCCGATGCTTTGCAACGCGTCTTGGGTGGCCGGACCCTTGAAGATAGGTCCACAATTGATGTTGCCCCGATACCATTGAGGGTTATCACTCCCCAACAGCCAACTATCTTCCGTGTCAAGAAACCGAGTGGCCGCCTGGGTCAATTCTGCGTCAGCTGGCTGTGTGCCAAGCCAAGCTTGCACTTTTTCATACCTATCCCAGAATCCATCCCCTGGGGTTACCACTCCAGCGTCTCGCAGGGGCAACCATGACGTCAGGTACTGATTCAATTCAGTGTGCAAGATACGATTCACTTCGCCTAAGTCCTTTCCAATCACGGCCGGGGACACCCCACCGTGGGCGAACGCGGTCTGGTTGACCACAATCAAAAATGGCAGGCCGTTGATCCATCGGCCATATTTCCCGTCTGGTCTAAACAACTCGCGATGAGCGAAAAACCCAGGGGGAAATTTCTGGCCAAGCGCCTCAATAGATAACCCTTGCTCAGACAGTTGCTCCTGGAAACGCTGCCGCAACTCATCGTCTTGATCTCCGGCGTAGGCAAGATATTCACCGTCTATGACATATCTCAGATCACCATACAGGTTCATCAACTCGTGATTGCCAAGTACGACGTGAACCCGCCCACCTGACGCCTCAGCTTGGTCCTGTAAATCTATCAGCAGATCCATGACCTTTCTGGAATCGGCACCCCGATCCAACAAATCTCCGGTACTCACCAGGTGAGTCTCACCGCCAATCCACCGATTGTCGCCATCGATGAGCTCGAGATCAGACAAAAGTTCCTGCAGTTGGTCGTAGGCGCCATGAACATCGGAGAAAGCAATCAATCGAGGCACGTCGTCCCAGCGGTATTGCTCGGAACTCAAAACACAAGCTGAACACAAGCTGCCACCGGTCAACAGCAGCAATCTCAGCAATTGGGTCATCCTCACCGTTTTCCCCTAAACACTCTAGCCAAGCTGGTATGATACCACCCTGTCTAAACATCCTTTTAGTTTGGAGACCCATTGAAGGACAGCTCGCAAATGCTCGTCGCGGATGTCGGCGGGACACACACTCGTTGCGGCATCTGTTTGTCTGATGCACCCCCAGACCAAGTGGTTACCTTTAAGAACGCCGACTTCGTCAATCTTGCAGACTGTATCGGCCAGTACTTGTCGAACAACGGCTTCTCGCCAACCCAGGCAGGTATTGGCGTCGCCGGACCCGTGCTCGGAGACGAAATCTCGTTCTCCAATAGTAGCTGGCATTTCAGCTGTACCGAACTTCAAAGGGACTTGGATTTGGACCGGCTTGAAGTCATCAACGACTTTACCGCCTTAGCCTACGCCTTGCCGAATCTCCCTGGATCAGAGCTCATCCAAGTTGGAGAGGGGCGCGAAAAAGATCAGGGCGCGAAAGGTGTGTTAGGGCCTGGAACTGGGCTAGGCGTATCTGGTCTGATCCAATGCGAATTTGGCTGGACCGCTATAACGGGAGAGGGCGGTCATGTCGACCTGGCGGCCACCACAGCCGAAGAAGCAGAGGTTGTTAAGGTATTGATCCAAAAGCATGGTCATTGCTCTGCCGAACGCGTTTTGTCAGGAGAAGGTTTGGTAAACCTATACCGGACGAGAGAAGAGATCTTGGGCCGCCAACCAAGCCCTATAAAACCCAGTCAAATCACGTCTGGTGCGTTGGACAATAAATCTGAGTTCATCGAAGTAATGAATCTCTTTTTCGCATTCCTAGGCAGCGCCGCTGGAAATTTAGCGTTAACTCTGGGCGCACATGGCGGTGTCTATGTAGGCGGTGGAATTGTCCCACGTTGCATAGATTTAATCGAAGACAGTCCGTTTCGCAAAAAGTTTGAGGCAAAGGGTCGCTTTCGTGATTATCTACGCAACATCCCAACCTACGTTATTACTAGCGAGACGCCTGCTCTAGCGGGCTTGCAAGCATATCTGAATCAATCACAAGGCAAGACATGAAAAAAGTCATTCTCGGGTTAATCCTACTACACGGATTTGGCATTGCTCACGCCCAGCTAGAAGAAGGGTATTGGAGTGAGGCAAAGGTCAACGGGGTGTTGAAACGCACCGTTAGGCTGAGACTACAACCTGACCTGAGTGGTCTGTCCGAGAGAGAACGTGAAGCCCTGGGACTCATTTTACAAGTTGGAGAAATCTTCCAAGGTTTATACGAACAATCACGACACCCAAAAAGCCAACAAGCTCTAGCACGCCTACAATCTATCCATCGCAGATCGCCCTCGGACCACAGTCAAGGATTGTTGGATCTGTTTCGCATATTCAAAGGACCTGTCGGAACCACTCTACGAAATCAGAGGGAAGCTTTTTTGCCGGTAGAACCGCCGGTACCAGGGGGCGCTGTCTATCCTTGGGACATCTCCCAAGCTGAACTGGATGCGTTTCTTCAAGCCTTTCCCAGCAAAAAGGCGGATATTCTAGATGTCAGAACCGTTGTGCGACGTTCCAATCATGGACAAATCACCTGGGATCGCAAAGCCCTAATTGATAACCCCACCATTCGATGGCTACACCCGGACGAGTATCAAGAATTAGACGCGTGGATCGATGTTGATGAATTTGACGAGGATTTTTACGCGGTACCCTATTCCGTCGCCTACGCCGAAGAGATGATGCAAGCGTACAGTTTACTGGATCAAGCAGGGCGGTTGCTAAAAGATGAAGACCCTGATTTTTCAAGTTATCTTAGAGCCCGCGCTCTTGGTCTTTTGACCAACGATTACGAAGCCGGGGATGCCACCTGGGTCAGAGGACGCTTTAAAAACTTAAACGCACAAATCGGCAGCTTTGAAACCTACGACGACAACTTATATGGAGTAAAGAGTTTCTTCTCATTATCCGCACTAAGCGTTGATCATGAACGAACCAAAAATCTAGGTTCTGCCATGAAGTATCTGCCCGAACTTGAAGAGTCCCTACCCTACGACAGTCAAAAGACCGTTCAGACAGATATTCCCATTGCCGTTTATAACGTTGTTGCAGACTTTGGCCAAAGCCGCGGAACCAACACGGCGACCATTCTTCCAAACGATCCGGATCACGCAAGAAAATACGGCCGTCTAATTATGCTTCGAGCCAATATCATGCTCGACCCTACTCTGTTCCAGAACCGACTTACGGCCTATAAAGCAGCAGTCATAACATCCCAGGAGGAAGACCTAACCATAGACGGCAACTTTGAACGGACGTTATGGCATGAAGTTGGGCACTACCTTGGGCCCAGCAAGACGAAGGATGACACCTTAATCGAAGAAGCTCTGGCTGACCACTCTAATACTGTTGAAGAATTAAAGGCGGACTTGGTGTCTTTGTATCTAGTGCCTCGGTTACTGGAGCTTGGCTACTACGACGAGGCACAAGCAAAAAGCGTCTACGCGAGCGGGTTGCGGCGAACCCTACAGAAAGTCAAACCTCGGCCCGACCAGCCATATCAAACCATGCAACTCATGCAACAGAATTACATGCTCAAGCACGGCGCTTTGAATCTCGTTAATGGTCAACTCAAGATTAATTACGACAAGTATCACGGGTCGGTAGAAGGCATGTTGAGAGAAGTGCTGGAAATACAATCCTCTGGCGACAGAGAAAGGGCTCAGAGTTTTATTGACCAATACGCGAGATGGGACAGAGAATTCCACGGAAACTTAGCCCAACGGATTCTTGAAGCCAGCCCATATCGGTATACTTTGGTGACGTACTCGGCGCTGGACGAGTAAACGATAACTTGAGGAATCCTGGTGATTAGGGATCTGCTAGACGCGTTAAACTGGCGATATGCGGTGAAAAAGTTTGACCACCGCACAGTGGATCAGACGACGGTCGAAGATATACTAGAAGCAGCACGGCTTGCGCCTACCTCGTTTGGTCTTCAGCCATTCCAAATTCTGCTGGTCACCGACTCCCAGACTCGGAAGGCCTTAGCCGACGTTTCAATGGGCCAAAGTAAAGTTGTGGATTCTTCTCACCTCATTGTGTTTGCGAGTTTCACAGAGTTTCATCAGGTCCGTCTTCAAGAATATCTGAGACACGCCCAACAGGTCCGGGGCGAACAGGACAAGTCCTTACAGGGTATGGAAAAGACGTTGAGCAAGTTTTTTCAAACCCAATCACAACAGTGGCTTGCCGCATGGGCCAAGAGACAGACCTATATTGCCATGGGGACGTTGCTGTGTGCCTGCGCTATGGCCAAGGTGGATGCGTGCCCCATGGAGGGGTTTGAAGCAAAAAAGTATGATGAAATCTTAGACCTAAAAAAAAGTGGGCTAACTGCCGCGGTGATTGTGACCTTAGGCTATCGTGCTTCAAATGACGCCTTCGCAAGCTATGGAAAGATAAGAAAGCCACTCACTCATATAGTATCCAGAATCTAGGTCACCCCCCCGGTCCCCTCAGTTCATGAGTACAACAAACTCAAAAACGATTTCATTACTTGGGGGAACTATAGAGATAAAGAAAGAGGAAGTGGCCGCCGTCACATGGTCGTTTCTCTACTTTTTCTTTGTTTTATCGGCATACTACATGCTGCGATCGGTCAGAGAGATGCTGGCCGTGCAAGGTGGTGTTCAAAACATACCGTGGCTTTTTACCGGCACGTTTTTCATTATGCTCATGGCAACCCCCGCTTTCGGCTGGGTCGCATCGCGGTTCCCCAGAAAGACCTTTGTTCCATGGGTCTATTACTTCTTCGCCTTAAATATTCTCCTTTTTTTCGTCGGCTTTGCCTATGCTCGGGCCAATCAACTGAGTTTTTTGTGGCTTGGACGAGGTTTTTTTGTCTGGCTAAGTGTCTTCAATCTTTTTGTCGTCTCCATATTTTGGAGCTTCATGGCAGACATCTATGACAAGGAGCAAGGCCGGAGATTGTTTGGGTTCATTACAGCAGGAGGCAGCACAGGCGCGCTATTTGGCCCTCTTTTGACAGAAAGCCTGGTCGTACACATCGGTTTTCAGAATCTGTTGCCAATCTCCGCGTTTTTGTTGCTACTCAGTGTAGTGTGTGTCTACCGGTTACGTCGCTGGGTGAGAGTTAGCTACTCTGACAACGAAAACACAGTTGAAACAAACAAGGCGCTTGGGGGAACGGCATGGGCCGGCTTGCGATTAGTGATTCAAAAACCTTACTTTCGTGCGGTAATGATCGTGTTTTTGTGTGCCAATTTCCTAGGCGGTGCTATGTATATGAGCGTTGCCCAGGTGGTCGGTGAGACTATCGCGAACATCGATGAACGCACTCAGTTTTTCGCAAGGCTTGATTTCTGGACAAGCATATTGGCACTGCTTGGGCAATCTCTACTGGTCAGAAACTCGGTCCGAAAATTTGGCATCGGATGGACCCTTGCAATTCTACCTTTGATGTCTGTTGTTGGTTTTGTCCTAGTCGCGATAAACCCAATCTTTATCACTCTGGTTGTTTTTAATGTGGTGAGGCGCGGTGTCACTTTTGGACTCACCAAACCCACTACTGATATGTTGTATTCTGTAGTGACTTCCGAGGAAAAATATAAAGCCAAAAATTTTATCGAAACCACGGTTTATCGAGGCAGCGACCTGGTTGCAACCTGGTCCATCCGTGCCCTGTCGGGGATTGGCATTTCCGGTGTCGCATGGCTATGTGTTCCCATCGGCTTACTTTGGACTTGGCTGGTCCTGTGGATAGGGAAAGAATATAAGCGACTAGATACTAGCTAGATCGTCGAATCATATTGTCCAGGAAAGGGGCGTTGTCGCTATCGGGAAACACTGTGGTTTCTAGTGCTGATTCCGTAACACCCAAATGTTCTGCCATCACGGTTTTCAAAACACTACGGGTATCGATGGTAGGTGCCAAGTCTCTATTGTCATACAACGCTTTCTTGCCAAGCCCTGGCCA
>JBCCFQ010000135.1:0-7738 GCA_039029655.1 Pseudomonadota bacterium
CTCTGTGTCAGACAGCCCACCCCAACAAGGAGTAGAAATCATCACCGCCATCAACACCAAAACTCTCACAAACAGACCTCCATCGAACGTAATGTGGACTCCCAGCACCACGAGTGCCAACCGCTTGGCTTTGAACCCAAGCGTAACTATCGGTTTTCCAATAGAAACAGCGCACAAAATGAACGAAAACTAAATATGTTAAACGTCCAAGAAATTTCCGCCGGAACCCGCTAAACTCTTTACTGTCCCAATAACAGGTAAGTACCTAACTCTACAAGGATCGGGCCCATGAAAGCCATAACAATAATTGTCCCCGCTGCCTTTTTGCTGAGCGCGTGTGGCGGTCCTGGCGTGGACAACATTCGCTACTCCAATCCACCAGCAGCACAACAGATTGTTACCAGTAATACCTATTCGGTTAATTACGGCAAGATTATCGACATCCGAGAAATCGTTGTGGAAGGTAATCATGATGCTTTAGGCACCTATGGTGGCGGACTAATCGGCCATCAAACGGGGCGTGTTGTAGGAGGCGGTAGCGGGTCGCGTGTTGCAGGTGCAGTGGCTGGCGTGGCAGGTGCAATCATTGGCCAAGCCGTGCAAAAGAAACTCACCAGCGAGACCGTTGTGGAACTTACCATCCAGTATGACAATGGTGACGTCATCGCCGTTGTGCAAGCAAAAGACAAAGAAAAACCACTGGCCTTGGAAGAACCAGTACGGGTACTTGTTCCAAAGACCGGACCTTCCCGGGTAGAGCGGGTTAAAGAGTCTAGCTAGTCGTACCTTAATCGAAGCACGTTATTAGCCCCGCAAACATCGTGGCGTTGAGCATCAGTTAGGCAATTCCTTCACGTAGATGTCCTGTTTCGTATAAGGGATCTCAATATCTGCCTCATTGAACGCCTTATACACCTCCATATAGATTTGATGACTCAGAAAGCCTCTTACTTCAGGGCGTTCGATCCAACAAAGAAGCTCGAAATCTAAGCTTGATGCGCCAAAACCACGCATTCGGACTCGGGGTTCGGGGTGAATACAGATCTCTTCGTGACTTACAGCAATGGCTTTCAAGATATCGCAGACTTGATCGACATCAGACCCGTATGCCACGCCCACTTTGATTCTGATGCGTTCCTTTTCCCAGGGGCCACCACTCTCATTGATTATCTTACCGTTGGCGATCAATGAGTTTGGCATAGTGATCTCGACGTCGTCACGGGTAATGAGTCGAGTGCTTCTTATACCGACGTGGGTGACTTTCCCTCGCTCCCCGGTATCTAAATTAACGTAGTCCCCTATTTTATAAGGAGCATCCGCCACGATGAAAAACCCTGAAAAAAGATTGGCCAGTGTGTCTTTGGCTGCGAAACCCACGGCAATACCCACCACACCGGCTGATGCAAGCCACGCTGTGGCGTTAATCCCCCAGATACCCAATAGCACGTAGGAAGCAAACGCAATAAGCAACAACTTAGACACAATTTGAAACAGAGGAATCGTGCGCTCTTCAACAATCTTGAAACGTCGGTCGTCGGAACCTAGAGCATTCAGCAACAGCTCAAAAATGGGGAACCCAGCTCTCAGCCACACTAGTATCAGGATGGTGTACAAAATCTTGATGGTGATGGCGCCATAGTTCCCAGGCAAGCCCAATGACTGGGTCGCAACGGATAGCGCCGAGAAAAACACGCTGAGAAAAATTGGTCGCCGCAATAGTTCCGTTAGGCGATCGTCTAACTTCGACTTGGTCTTACTGGCGATACGCCCCACCGCCTTGAGTACGACACCGACGATGATGCGAGACACAACGTAGCCAACAATCACAATCACCAGAGCCGCGATGATCGGCCACTCGTTTAGGATTTGCCATGCATTCACCACCGGTTCCGGCAACCAATCTGGCAACGTCAGAATAAGGTCAGAACCGTCTGTCTCTTGCTGAAAGAAGTTTTGCTGAAATCTAGTGTTCGCCATACATGGTCACCAATCGAATGTCTCTAAATCCGGTTCAATATCGCCATCCAAGTCAAACATAATGGCGCTGCATTCCAGCTCATTGGCCTTTTCATACAGGGTACAAAACGCGATGCTAAATCCTTGCTCGGCTAAGTCTTTGGGTGTACATCCACCAAAATCCGTGGAAACCACACTCACTAGCCAACCGTGGTCTCCCCTGGGATAAACCGGGAAAAGCGGAAACGCCTCCTCATCCGCGGCAAGCTCCGCCAGAATTTCAGCATCTCGCTGAGTGATGTGTATCGTATTTAGGTCTAGAAAACTCTTGATATTCATAGGATTTTTCGAGATCCGCAAACAGCGACACCGGTCACGTTACGAAGGTTACAGATTATGTAAGCTGCATGTCTAAAGCGCGGAAGCTGGGTCGGCCCTTAAGCCTCCAATTGTTTTTATAGCCAACCTAGCAGGTGAGATTACTATGGCCGAATTTACGGAACAATATGTGCTCGGTCTTGAACCCAAGAAAGAAGCATATGATGTTTCGGAATCCGATGAGTTGGCCATTCGGGTGTTTCCAAACGGGATCAAGACTTGGGTGTTTCTATTCAAAATCGGGGAATTTACCCGTTCTCGGACTCTAGGGATTTTCCCCGACATGAGTCCTCAGCAAGCACGGGACGAGGTGCCAACCGCAAGAAAGATCGCCACACTGGCTAGGGACTTGGAAAAAAGAGATGAACCTATCGGTAGCACCACCGCCGTCATCAAAGAGGAGGCAACCCCGAGATCTCGATTCAAAAAAGGTAATGTGCTTGCCGCCGGGTTAGCCGCCGTTGTGGCGTTGATTACTCTGCTAACCTTGATCATTTCTCAGCATCAACCAGCCACAACGGTAGTGCAATCGAATCCTGAGGTTGATGTGGATGCTGATATGTTGCTGGTTGAAACCAGCATTCGCGTATTGCCTACGAAACCCACCGTTTCATTAGCATCGCTAGTTATTGACACGCAAGAACGATCTATCGATTTCGAGCCCGACTGGTTACGTTTTGACCCTGATCCCCGGCAAATCATGTTGGTCTCCCGAAATCCAGAGCTGCAGCTATCACAAGCGAAGCGAGACGATGCCTTCGCGCAAGTCGAAGAGTTCCAAGTCAAAGATCCCAAAGTTAAGAGAGCTCAGTTTGCGAGCAACATACAAGATCGCGAACCTGTAGATCAGCTAGAAACGGTACAAGTAGTGTGGGATGGTACTGAAGCCAGGTACTTCCACTACTTTAGTGAATTTGTCGGTGCTGGCGGAGAATCGTTCTCCCACAATTGGTATCTAGAAAATCAATTGCAATCGACAGTCGAGTTTCGAGTCAAGTCACCACACCGCTGGCGTGTTTACTCCAAAAAGCGTATTGCCCCCGGGCAATTAGGCGAGTGGCGAGTCGACATCACTGATGCCGACGGCCGAGTACTGAACAGCGAGAGTTTCGTCTTGCTGCGAGAGCGTCGTCTCGCAAACAACCCTTAAATATCATCTTCGCGGGACGGCGGCACCACTGATAACAATTAGGTTGCCAACGTCCAGAGTGTTGTCCGATGAGCCGTTGCCACGCATTTCATTAACAACCATGTCCGCCAGTCCATCATTGTTGAGGTCTCCGATCGCAGCGCTATACATCAAAGTGTCACCTTGATCAGCATCTGACTGCCGACCAAAACGCCCAAAAATATCTGTAATCTCGAAATCTGGGTGTGATGTTCTGCGACTTCTAGACAATTCGATTTCCTGAGGCCATGGGCCCTGTTGGCCCCATAAAACATGAATGGTTCCAGCGTCAACTCTGCCGGATGGATCCGCCAATGGAGAGGCGACCACCAGATCCACAAGACCGTCTCCATCGAGATCACCCTGAATGGAAGTGTCAGCAGAAATCGCTCCAGGGGACTCACCCAATATCACGGACATGACAACGTCGGCTGGTGGATTCGTCAGCGAAAAATTTCGACCCTTCAAACTTTCTGCGGCAAAAAACACATGTCCAACGCCAGAGTCAACACCGATGTCCACCGAGTCCCCCCTGATATCGCCCACATACAAGTCTGTAAATCCATCGCCGTCGTAGTCGGCGCCTCCAATTAGATCCTCACCAAATCGCTCGTTGACGAATCGACTACCAGTAGCGGCACCGTCTATGCGCGTCATTGACCCCGGTAAACTATCAACAGACAACACGAGATTGCTCGGCCAAGCATCCGCAGGAGGAAGGTTGTCATCCCATACAATGAATACGCTGCCACCGACATTGCCGCCGTTTCGTATGCCCTGAGTTGCCGAAGCGTTTTCAGGCAACAATAAACCACCCACGCGAGACAGTGCCGCCGAGATCAAGAGATCCTGTTGACCATTTTGGTCGAGATCAGCCAAAGCAACCGTGGCGCCGAAATGGTAGTCTGTAGACAACTGTGGTGGATCAATCCTCAAAATTAACCTATCCACCGCCGAACCGGTTGTATTGGACAAGTCCACCGTCGCGTTGGTCTGCAAATGAGAGCCGCCCTGGAGCACGAATGCGACGCCAGAGTTGTTGCCGGATAGGTCAGACTGATCCGAACCAAAAATGACGTCCGCAACATTATCTCCCGTAACATCACCGGTTCTCATCCAAAACCCTAGGCGGTCCATAGACTGTGCCCCAATCAGAGTGAATACATTTAGAGAGGACGGCATAGCGCCCAGATCAAAGGTTTGACCGATTGAGGTTTTTAATGCGGCATCACCACTGATGATTGTTAGTGCGCCGGCACCAATACGATCCGGCATTGTATGGCTGTATGTGTGACGTCCGATAATCAAATCACCAAGCCCGTCACCAGTGACATCATCAATCCAAATTTCACCACCAGTGGATTCGTTATTGCCTGCGCCAGCGAACACTATCCACTGTTGATTGACGTCGGTGGTTGAAATCTCGCCTCCAACAGTACCGTCGCCAAAAAATAGCCAGACTTGCCCGGCACCGACGCGGCCAAATGGTGCCGCCTGCATACCAGACATAGCGAAGTCTTCAAGCCCATCGCCATCAACATCCAATCCGGCAGCCACAGGAACACCAAAACGCCCAGTAGAATCCGAACCATAAACTCGTTTGACCAAATCTGTCTGAACCGACAGATCTAGGGATACATCCTGCAATTGCGTCGGAGGTACAGGCGCTGGTGGGACAATGTTGGAGCCGGAATCACTGCCCCCACCACACCCTGTTAGAGCAAGTGCGCAGTAAACTCCCACCAGATGAATCGACCACGTTAGCTTCACATTACCCCCCACGCAATGCCCGTCTTATTCGACCACTTGAGACGATCTGGGTTCATTTCACTTCAAAGGAGTCTGATTAGATTCCCATCCAGGTAATTATCGGAAGCTTAAGCTAAGACCAAGGTCTTGTGTCTGCCCCACCTGCGACACGTGGCCGTCATCTATAGGCGTCTTGGATACTCTTCAATTGCTCGGCAGAGGGACGCAAGTCGTCATAGTCCACCTGACTTAGGGGAGTATTCACGGTCCCTGCGATTCCATGCATTTGCTCATGTTCATCGTTGATGTACAAAAGCCCGGTGACAATCTCTCCCACTTCTTGTTTTTCTCGCAAATACCCGTACGCCGCACTACGACTGGTAGGGTCATAGTCCTGTGCAACCTTCCGTAGTAAGAGTTTGCTGCCATCGTGCAATTCCACGGGCATGACTTCCCCTTCGTCGTAAGCAGCCTTGATTTCTTTAGCCGGAGGAACGAAATCCGCGTGAATGGCGCGGTGGAAGTATTGGCGAGTGTGAGCATAACTTTTGGTTGAGTCTTCGTGATCATTAAATGTCACGCAGGGAGACAAAACATCCAGGATTGCGAAACCATTGTGCCTGAGTCCAGCTTTTATCAACGGCACGAGTTGTTCCTTGTCTCCAGAAAAGCTCCTGGCCACAAAACTAGCGCCCAGACTCAATCCCGCACTGACAGGGTCAATTGGCGCAAGCTGATTAACCTCACCTTTCTTAGCCTTGGAACCGCGGTCAGCAGAGGCGGAAAACTGCCCTTTAGTCAAACCGTACACACCGTTATTTTCAACGATGTAAAGCATATTGAGATTTCGTCTAAGGGCATGGGCAAACTGACCAAAACCAATTGACAAGGAATCTCCGTCGCCGGATACGCCAATAAGCATTAGATCGCGATTGGCTGCACTGGCGCCTGTGGCAATAGCCGGCATGCGGCCATGAACGGCATTGAAACCGTGGGCGTTATTCAAAAAGTAGGCGGGGGTTTTTGATGAACAGCCAATACCGCTCAGTTTGGCCACAGTGTGTGGTTACACACTCTGTTCGAAAAATGCCTTAACAAGGGCAGCGGTAATGGAATCGTGGCCACAACCGGCACACAAAGTGGACATACCCCCTTCATAGTCCCTCTGAGTCAGTCCCAAATCATTCTTTGGTAGACCGGGATGCCTCACTTTTGGTTTTGGTATGAAGGTCACGCGGCCGCCTCCGCTTTCTTGGCCGGTGTTATGGCATTGACGATTTCATCGGAGGACATAGGTAACCCTGAATAATAAATAACGCTCTGCAGCTGTTTTTTGCGAGCATTGGTTTCCAACAACAACAATGATCTTATTTGGGCGTCTCTATTTTGTTCAATCACGTAAATTTCATCATACTCTTCCAAAAATTCTTCTACATCCGAACCAAACGGAAATGCGCGAACGCGCAAGTAACTGGACAACAATCCCTTTTCTTCCAATCTGTCTTGAGCCTCAATAATGGCCCCATCACAACTGCCAACTGAAATTATCCCCACGGTAGCACCTTTTGTTACCCGAACTATCGCCTTTGGCACCAAGTCGGCGGCGGTGCGATGTTTTTCTGTCAATCGATCGAGTACATCTTGATACTCATCGGAGTCTTCAGTGTATCCACCGTAGCGATTGTGACCCGAACCCCTTGTGAAATAAGCCCCTTTTGGGTCTTCGCCAGGTAGTGTTCGATAACAAACACCATCCCCATCCTGATCCAGGTAGCGATAGAACTTTTCGATCTTCGCTAAATCCTCGGAGTGCAGAACTTTGCCCCTATCGGGGCGATAAGATTCATCCCACTTCAGTGCTGGGCACATCCAGTCGTTCATACCGATGTCAAGATCAGAAAGCACGAACACAGGCGTTTGCAATCGCTCGGCCAGATCAAAGGCCTCTGCTGAAAGGTAAAAACACTCTTCCGGGTTCGCCGGGAATAGCACCACATGTTTCGTATCACCGTGAGACGCATAGGCCGCCATCATGATGTCTCCCTGCTGCGTACGAGTAGGCATGCCTGTGGAAGGCCCAACACGTTGCACATCGAAGATTACCGCTGGTAACTCTGCATAATAGGCATAACCGATGAACTCGCTCATTAATGAGATGCCAGGCCCACTGGTTGGAGTGAAGGCACGAGCCCCACACCAATTGGCACCTAACACCATTCCAATGGCAGCTAACTCGTCTTCCGCCTGGATGATGCAAAAATTCTTTTCTCCATCTTCGGTAACACGATAGCGCTCGCAAAAATTCTTAAAACCGTCCATTAAAGACGTTGATGGGGTAATGGGATACCAGGCGCCCACCGTTGCACCGGCGAAAACACATCCCAGACCAGCCGCAGTGTTTCCATCGATCAAAATTGCGTCGCCATTGGCGTCCATGGTTTCGGCACGAAAGGCCAAAGGACACGAAAAGTTTTCCTGTGCGTAGTC
>JBCCFQ010000136.1:0-7735 GCA_039029655.1 Pseudomonadota bacterium
CCCGAGCAGTAATACCACCATGCCCTCGTACTGCGTTATACCCGCCAGGTCCTAAAGCCTTTTCCATGCGCGAACAAGGATGACAAAGCCCGGTACATTCTAACTTTGCCGTACCAATTTGAAAGGTACGGTTCTTTAGTGCCCACAGGTTAATGCCTGCAACCACTATGTTTCGTCTCAAGAGGCCAGGATCGATAGGTTGACGATGCAGCAATGAAGCCATGGCTTGGAGGTGCTCGTACTGGATGAGGGTAACTTGTCGTTTTCCTCTTGCTTTACCATAGCGATCCCCAACCAAACCATGATCTTGAGTGACCGCAACTGAATCCACCACCCGCATTTGCGCGAATTTTTCTGGTCGAAGCCCAATCCAGCGGACTCGTCCGACTTGCGGAAGCTGATCTAATAAATCCTTTAGTTTCGTAGACATTCAGTTCCAGCTCGGTTGACGCTACATACAACTTAACATAAACCGTTGTCGCAAAAAGGATTTTTACGTAGAATAGAGGATAGCCTTAAGGCCAGCAGAATAAGAACAAAATCTTCATGAGTCACGATGTCACTCAGCTGCTATTACAGTGGAATAGTGGCGACGAGGAAGCTCGCGCTTCGTTAATCAATCATATTTACGACGAACTCAATGAGATCGCGCGGCGTCATTTGGTTGGCGAACGAAGTAAGCGAGACCTAGCACCTAATGCTCTTGTACATGAAGCCTATATTAAGTTGATCGACATGGATCGCATCCAGTGGCAAGACCGTGCTCATTTCTTGGCCATGGCAGCCCGTGTGATGCGTGAGATTCTCATTGACCAGGCCCGCAAGAGAAATGCACAAAAAAGAGACGGCGGAATGCAGGTAACCTTAAGTGGCATCTTCCCTCAAATTCCGGAACCGTCCACCGACGCGTTGGCTATCCACGAAGCACTGGAAAAACTCGCGGAAATCGACGCGGATCGAGCCCACTTGGTAGAACTAAGATTCTTTGGCGGCTTAACCATTGAAGAAACCGCTGAGGTGTTGGGCAGTTCTCCCGCAACAGTCAAACGTCACTGGGAAGTAGCCCGGGGATGGCTTTATAAGCAAATGAAAATTGCTTCTAAAGAATAACTAACCTATGGCCAAAGACAGCAGCTCGAATCAAGTTCTCCGCTTATGTGACGAAGCGCTTCAACTTGACGATGACGCTCGTGAGTCTTTTCTGAACGAAGCTTGCGCTGGCGATCCGGGGCTTAGGTCTTCTGTGGATTCTGTGCTGATAGCCATTTCGGATTCGTCCGACTTTATGGACTCACCACCTCCCTTGGAAAAAGTCGACCTGACAGGACAAAAAATTGGCCCTTATACGATTCTTCAGGAAATTGGCGAAGGTGGTATGGGATCGGTCTACTTAGGAGAACGAGTTGGACCTGAATTCACGCAAACAGTGGCCATCAAACTGGTGCGCGGGCAATTATTGGCCAAGGAATTGATTCAACGGTTCAATGCTGAGCGAAAAATACTGGCCTCCCTGAATCACCCTTACATTGCAGGCCTTATAGATGGCGGCACTACCTCTGATGGTATGCCTTATCTAGTCATGGAATACGTTGATGGTCTCACCATCGACAAGTATTGCGATAAAAACAAGCTTTCAATACCCGATAGGATCAAACTGATCCAAAAGGTTGCCATGGCTGTTCACGCCGCCCATCAAAACCTCGTGGTGCATCGGGACCTTAAGCCTTCCAACGTGTTAGTTACTGATGACGGAATACCAAAACTCCTGGATTTTGGTATTGCAAAATTGCTTACGCCTGTGGAAGAAGATAAGAACACAGGCAACACCACAGTTTTTGGTCGTCAGGCGATGACACCAAACTACGCAAGCCCTGAACAAGTCCTGGAAAATCGTGTTACCACGGCCAGTGATGTGTATACATTGGGTGTGTTGACCTATCGTTTATTGACAGGTGAGCGCCCATACCACATTGAGACTGCAACACATAAGTCCATGATGGACTCGTTTGAAGCATTGACCATTCCTAGACCCAGTGCACGTTTGGATAATGTCTCGTCTCAGCAAGAAGTTTTGAAGATCGCAAAGCTTCGCTCTACAACGCCGTCACGACTCAAGAAGACATTGACGGGTGACTTAGACAACATCCTTGCCAAGGCGCTTCACAAGGAGCCCAATCGCCGCTATTCATCAGTGGCCAACTTCAGTGAGGATTTGGATCGTTATCTGACCGGTATGCCCGTCCAGGCGAGAGCTGACTCTTTGGGATATCGGGTCGCCCGCTTTGTGGGACGACACAAAGTCGGGGTTGCTGCAAGCATTGGTGCTGCCGTGCTTCTGGTGGCAGGTTTAGCCGGAACCGGCTGGGCTTATCTTAGAGCCGAACAAGCTAGGAGTTTGGCGGATCAACGGTTTGACCAAGTTCGGTCAATTGCCAACACTTTGATGTTTGAGGTCTATGATGACATTGAACGTGTACCGGGAACTACCAGTGCCAGACAGACTCTGGCCAGTGTGGCACAACAATACCTGGAAGCACTGGCCAGCGTACCAGACGCATCTACAACGGTGCAGCTAGAGGCCGCCAGGGGTTACGCCCGATTGGTCAATATATTCAATCGCGAAGCTGTCGCTGATCCCGAGAATCGAGAATTGGCAGATGAGGCGCTGGAAAAAACTCTCAATTTGTTGAACCAACTTGAAGAAACCCATGGTGACACCGGAGAAGTGTTGCGCACCTTGGGACAAGTGAAATCCTCCCAAGGCAATCGGCTGTTATCCATCGACAATGATCCCGAAGATGCTCGAAGCAAACTTCAGGAAGCTCTCATGATCTTCGAAAAAGCTGAGGCACTACTGCCAGGCGATTTGGATCTACTAGCATCGCGATTCTCAGCCCAAAAAAAAACCTCGCGGACAGTTTCAAATGGCAAAACAACTTTGACCAGGCGTTCCAGGTATTTGACGATTTCCTTTCAGAGATTGAGCAGGTCAGAGAACGTGCACCCAATCACCTGGAACTGATAGAGGCTCACGCCGATACCTTGAGCGTACGCGCGGAAACTCATATGTATGACAGAGATTTCGCAACGGCGGAGGGTCTGTTACAAAAGACACTTCAACTCTACGCACATCACGGAGAGGTGAGTGGCAATCCCCAGATCACCTACTCTTCCGTCATCATCGCCAACTGGCGGATGGGTACAGCACTGACTTGGCTGGAGCGACCTGAGGAGTCCTTACCCTTTTTTGATACCGCCATCGATCTATTGGGTCTGCAGCTGGCCCGGGATCCTGACGATCGAGCGGTTGGCAGGCGTTTAGCAATCCTCAGGGGAACCAAGGCGCAAGCCTATGGAGAGATGGGTGAAGTCGACATGGGCATGGAGCTACTAATGCAGGCCAATGATTGGTTTGAGGCACAAGTCGCAGCGGAACCCGACACGCCTAGCGCCCATCGATCGGTTGCCGTTGGATATCAGGTGATAGGGGATCTGTTATGGGATGGAGAACGCAAGGACGAAGCTTGTCAGTGGTTCCAGAAGACCCTGGACAAATGGTTAGAGGTTGATGAGCGGTTCGGGCTTTCGGATTTTGACTCCGAAGAACCTCGCAAGGTTCGGGAGGATTTATCTGAGTGTTAGAGTAGCGAGAGTATGTCGGACTCCAAAGAATCCAAGAACGTCTTACAAACTGACCCACCAGCGTGTTGATAAATGACCCCAGTCAGGGCGATCGGCAGCAATAAATCATGGGCAATTGTTGTTACTGGCGTTATCTAGGCGGCCAAGGCCTGTGGTGTTGTGTTGAGCAAGGTCTGGTTGTGGTAATGCTGGTAGATGGCCAGGTGATCCGCCAGCCGTTCCTTAAGCTTGGTGGTACACCAAGTCCTCCGTACCAAACGGTTGAGGTTGGCTCGTAGCATCGCCAACGTGTGGTTGACTCCAAACAATGGATCAAATTGGGTTTTCTTAAGTTCACCCTGACCCGTGATGCACCCGCGAATACTCTTGTACCGATGGTGTGTAGCATTAGGAAAGTGACGCCGCAGGAGCATCGGATAGTGTGCATGTTCATCGCTTGAGAACTCGGCGCCAGGGTTCACTCGGCAACACAGTCGTTGGAAGAGCTCCTGACGGGTCATGCGGCTCAGATCTTTGCGTTCACCGTATTTTTTCTTAGAAATAGCGGCCAATGGTCCCTTGGCCGCTATGGGTGCCACGGCAAAGTCGATCAATAGGCGCTGCTTCGGTTCAACGATCACGGTCACCGTGAGGGGCTTGCACTTGGTGTGTTCGAAAGTCTCCAGATCATCAAACTGGATTTGCGCGAACATACCTCTTTGCCGAATTACCATGTCCAAGTAATGCTGATGGTTCTTTCTCGCTTGGTCGGCGAGGAAGATCAGTTTGCGAGCAACAGTAGTCTTTGAGACACCAAGAAGAACAGCAATTCGCCTCATCGAGACGGCGCTGCTGAGCAACAACATAATTCGATGGTTCAGTCTTCGTTTCTTTTGTCGGTAACAGTCGGAAAACGTTGCGTTAGAAAAGTGAAGACTGCACTGATTACAGCGAAAGCGTTGAATATGGCGGGCATCGGAACGTCGATAGTAGCTCCCATACCGCACCACGTTGCTACCATTCCCTTGGCAGCCGGGGCAGTTTCGGTTCATGTCCGTATAAACCTCTATTTTTGAAGGGGTTCAGTCAGTATAGACTAACTTTTATCAACACTATTGTGGGGCAGTTTATAAAAAGCACCGGCACCACGGCATCAGGTCGTTGGCGATGAAACGCTGAAACGTAAAGGTACCGGTGCTGAAAACGAATCAGCCATCCTTGGCCGAAACTTTAAGATTTTTTGGCTAGGCAGACAGCTTTTGTCGTCTTCCAAAACCCATCAAGGCGAGTCCCAGACCGAGCAAGGCCAGGGTGCCTGGTTCCGGAACATCCATTGGATCTGGATCATCCGGTGGGCCGAGTTGAGTGTTTCCAGAGCTAATTGGGTTACCAAAACTGCTGAAGATATTCGCAGTGAACGGCTGTGAACCCGGCGTGCCTGTCCCACACGCCGTGGGATTGCCAGAAGCGCAAAAATCAAAGCCAACTGCAAAACCTCCTAGAATTCCACCAGGATTCAGACCGGTGAAGATGATGTCCGCTGCATCAAACAAACCGTCATCCGGTAGACCATCATCGGGCTCTTGGATGATGACGTCCCAGGGTGAAGAGATCAAAAACAAGTTTGAGTAAAACCCCAGGTTGAATCGGACCGCGAATTGATCGATTGGGTCCGATGTATCGTTACGAACCGTATAGTCGTAACGCCAGGTATCGCCACCCAGGTTGCTGACCTCATAAAAGATTGGATTAGCCTGAGACGGCAACGCCATACTCATCAACGAGCAGGCAAATATAATTTTTAGTGCTTTCATCGCCTATTTCCTCTTATTGTTCTGTTTAGGGCAGTAACGGGGAGTTTATTGGTTTGGCCCCGGATACAGCTTCCCTCTTATATATTGGCGAAAACCCATATCAAAATGGGTCAAAAAATGGATAAGATCCAGTAAGTTAACATAACCTTAGCCTGAACCTTCTTGGTCCAATTTCATGAAGCGGCCGGAGTCCTCGATAGCTTGGAGCAGTTCGTCCACAGAATCCTTTAGTGCCTTGTCACTGCCGCACACTCGTTCCACGAATTTGGCTCTGCCTTGAGGCTCGATTTCTAGCGCCTCATCGCAGATTTCCAAGGCGCGTTTGTTCGTTTTCCATTGATCATCCATGCTCATTTCTCTTACCGATGTGCCCGCTTCAGTTACGTGCCCATTCTTTGATTAGCCCATACCAGGTGAAATCAATTGCGAACGACAATCCAGTCTTACTACCGCTGATCGCTCCCGAAAGACCGTGACTGCAAAATGCCTCACCGTCAGGCTCAGGTCCGCGGAAAGTTACGGTTGGAGACCAGGCAAAGTGCCCACCTATGTCACGTTTGCTGTTAACGACTGCATTAAACTTCGGGCTCGGCGATCTCAATTCTGGCAGCACAACTGCAGCTTTTACGCCAATGAATGGCCCTTCATAGTGTCGTGGTGTAGGAGTGTGAGAAATCCAATTGCCGATAGCTGTTGGAGGTGGACTTGCACCAGGTTTGTGTTTGCTCTGGGGTGGGTTTCCAAAAGACGATTTGCCTTTCTTAAACGGTATCGTCTTACCGATTCCTGAGCCACCAGTTACGTAGAGCGCATTCTTGCTAGGGCTGTCGAAGGACACTACCTCGAAACCAGCACCGAAAGGGAGGAATCCTGCATTTAACTCAAACCCACCTCGAGCAGGCGTACGTCCAAGTATTCGTGCAAGCGTCTCATTGTCCGTCAAATCACCGATACTTGAGACCATGCCGTTGATTCTGCCACCAAAATTCCTAAATGCACCAATCACTCCAAACCCGCAGTTACCCCTTTGAGAATCAGGCGCAAGGTGGTTTTGGAATGGCTCAAAAATCCAAGAGCCTTGAGTCTTATGTCAAAACATGGGAGGGGACGCCTGGAAACTTTGTCTCCGTGTCGCGACAGTTTGAAAAGCCTGAAAAAGTATTTAACATGCGCGCGACTTGAGTTTGTAACTTAATCGTCATGAACTCAGGGCATAGTGCGCCGCAACTGTGCATTGTGTGATTAGGTTTGCCCCCATTTGAGGCAGCACCGGTTGTTCCAGACCTCATAAAGTCTTGGTTTTTTTGACTCTCGTCATTTGGCACGGGTCTTGCTTCAGACATTTTGAGTCTTATTGGTGGTCTCAAAAAACAGACACTAGGAGAGTGACAGTGACATATCAACGTGAACCCTTTCGATTTATCGAAATCCAAGAAGCCCTTTATGAGGAAACCATGGACCCCTTATTGGCGAACAAAGCACACACCCCCCTTGAGGAGTGCATGCTGATCAAGGGTTACGTGATTAGCGAGTTTGAAGAAGAGAGCGCGGAAATCATAGAGCTCTCCGACGCCCGGGACGAAGCTCCCAGGCAATCTACCGAGCTCCCTTTAGCTTCGTAAGAATCCCCCCAAATCGGGATCGGATCGTCTGATCTAGGTCGGCCTTCTGATCCCGGTTTATCTTAAAACTTTAGCTTTGACCAAAAAAGATCAGGACGATGAAAGAGGTATATCTAATTGGCACCGGCCAGACACCGGTTTCCAAAGGCTTGAACAAAAGCAATCGGGCTTTGGCTGCAGAAGCCGTCACCCGAGCCATCCATGACGCGGGACTAGAGAAAAATAGGGTCACCGCACTTGTCGCCGGCAACATGATGTCGGGCATTCTTTCCAAACAGCAACAACTTGGTCCTTTGTGTGCCGATGCGGCGGGTCTGCGTGGCGTTGAAGCTGCCACGGTGGAGTCAGCTTGCGCCTCTGGTGCGGCAGCCACCCGTTGGGGGTTTATGTGTGTTGCCGGTGGTTTTCACAACGCGGTGGCGGTGTGTGGTGTTGAACAAATGACCCATGCCTCAAAAGAAGACACCACCACGGCTTTGGCGACGGCCTCAGATTGGGAAACCGAGGGTGGCCACGGAGAGTCGTTTATCTCTTTGAACGCCAAACTCATGAGTTTGTATATGAAAGAGTATGGGTATCGTCGCTATCATGCATGGCTGGCCGTCAACCTCCGCCTCCGGTGCTCCGGTGACACCTGCACGGTCATCTTGGACGTGCACATGGGTGTACAAGAGAGAC
>JBCCFQ010000137.1:0-7727 GCA_039029655.1 Pseudomonadota bacterium
CACGCCGGCTTCGTGTTCTTTCAAAATGCCGATGATCTGTTCTTCGGTGAATCGTTTTCTCTTCACTGGAGACCTCCCTTGGGTCTAATCTATCGGGAAATCCCATCTCAATCATGGACTAGTTTTCGGGGGTAAGGTCAAAGTTAGCAGTCGGTTCTGCGCGCCTCTCAATATGCCTTGCAAGTTTATAAGCGTTACAGCGCCTAAAATTTCTACGCGGAATTCGCCGGGTTTAACATTCGCAGCCTGCGCAACATTCGCTATTGCCGAATGGTCCCCAAACACCATCTTGGGAACCGTCAACTCGGATAGCTTTGAGCTGCAAGCGAATTGCGATCTGATTAGCAATCGTTGCAAAGCGCTGGCGAAACTTGTAGTTGAAGCAGTAAATGCGTTTTTCATGCCGTACCTGCGGTCCAACGAGAAAGAGCCCCGGTGTCTCAACGGATTCGTCCACTTCACTTAATTGAACATGACCATCTTCGTCCCAACGCCAAAGATCTTTGATTTGACGGGCACCACCACCCTTCAGGAAGCCTGTGCCCAAAATGGGCGGACTTTCAGCGTCCCAAGACCTGCCGTCGTTTGCGTTAACTCGAAAGTCCCCATTCTCATTCTGTTTCACCTCTACGACGTTTACATCGTAGATGATTTCCAAGCGCTCGTTGTTTTCGATCTCGCGTAATCGATCGCGGGTATAAGGGGAGAGCACCAGGCTTGGATCCAGTTCGTCGAACCTGTCCCAGGTGCGTCTGCGCACTAACAATTTAACCTTATGACCCCGTTGAATCAGATTGATTGCTGAGTCCAGGCCACTTTCATAACCTCCGACCACAACATAAGACCCTTCCTCCATAGCTGACCAATCCTCGATGTGCGCGTAGTGCAGACAGTGTTCCGCGCCAGGAAATGGGTTCAGATCAGGGAACTGAAACTCGCCGCACGCCCAGATGAGGAATCGCGTGAACAGTTCGCCTTGCTCTGTATTCAGGTAGAAGCCGCCGTCGGGGTGTGGGTGCACACCCAGCACTTTGCAGTCACACGCTGTCGGTATCTGTGCTCTGGTGAGGCAATCAAGCAGATAGTCTGCATATTGCTGGCCGGTAGGATGCTGCGTACCCGCAAAAGCCGCCGGTGAAGTTACGGGATCGACCGCGTTCAGATCGGCTAAACCAAACGGACTGCTGTAGAATGAAGGTGTGATCAGCTTCGTCTGGATTGGCCAGCGCCTAAAGGACTCACCTACACGATTCCCTTCGAGAATCGCGAAATCTAAACCGCCGATTTTCGTCAGCTCCATCGCCATACCAATCCCTGCAGGACCGGCACCTACAATAATCACGTCTATAGACTGCAAGCTAAACTCCTCATCTTGTGGCCTATCGTGATTGTCGCAACCTATTGTTGGGGCGTCTTAGGCACATTGGAAATTCGGTTTTATCAGAAATGAGATTCATTCTCATTATCTATGCATCTAACTTCAAGTGCGGGATGCCGTTAGTGAGCGCTGCGTGTGGTCTCAGATTGGTGCGCAAAAATTGGATATTCGTAGGAACATCAACCGGATTAAATGGCCCGCAGTTCCAGGCACGGGTTGTAACATGGTGAGATCAGAGAGCACTTTATCTTCTCTGCGTCATGTGTCGACAAACCGTTGGCAACACATGGTCAAGTCCTCGAGTTTTCTAATTGTTCGCGGAGTTTGAGCTGTTCATCTCTTCCGATCGGGAAGCGCCACATGATGATCGCCACAAGGAGGGTGATCGAGGTTGGGGATGCTGCCACGACAATGCGAACGGCATCCAGGGTAGTTTGAGCATTCTCGCCGCCGGGATCAAAGCCTACCCAGTCGAGTACAGGGTAGATGATGAACACGGGAAGCCTCGCGCCAAGCTTGTTGGTTAACGTAAGCAGGGAATAGTACAGTGCGCCGCGATCGGCACCCGATGCAACGCGATCCTGATCAATGACATCGGCCATGATCGATCGCATCAACAGATCTTGTGCGCCAAAGTTGACGCCAACCATGATGAAGATGAAAAAGATCCACCAAAATTCCGCGCTTGGAGCGACGAAGAAAAGTCCGGTCGCAATAGTGGATTGTAATGACCCGATCACCAACGTCTGATGTTTACCAATCCGACCGCTTAACCAGACAAAGAACGGCACGAAAGTCAGCCCGGTAACAAAGATTAACACGAGGAAGAGGCTGGCAGCTGTAGGAAGTTGCAGGACTTCGTTGATAAAAAAGAAATGTACGGAGCCGTTGATCCCACCTTGCAAGCCGATCAGTAGGTTTGCGATGACAATGCGTCGCAGCCCAAGATTGTTGGCGATGGCTTGCCAGGCCGCTTTGGGGCCAAGGTGCGGCTGCGGTGCGACTGTGGGTTCGCGAACACTAAAGAGCGCGATAGCAAAAAATATCATCACGCTGGCAAGGATTAACCAGCCCATGACTTCGGCACGGAGTTTCATACCCCCTTCAGGATTAAACTGATCGACCAATGCAGGAATCGCAAGAACCACCACAGCGCCGATCAACCCCCAAAACTGCAGGGCACCCATAATTTGTGTGCGTTGGTGGTACTCGCCAGACAGCTCCGAAGCCCAGGCGGTATGAGATATCGCGAGTAGCGTCCAGCCGACATAGAGCACCAGTAGTGAAAGCATCAATATCCAGGGTGTGGCTGGGTCAGAAGGGAAAAAGAGTCCGAAAGTGCCGGTCAAGAGGATCGGCACACCTAATACAATGGCTGGGCGCCGTCGGCCCCAGCGAGTTCTCACCCTATCTCCGTAAATACCGAAGATCGGGTCGGTGAAGACATCGAAGAATCTTGCAATACCAAAGACTGCCCCGACCACCGTAAGACTAATACCCAGTTCTGCATAAAGTGGGGGCAGAATTGCGATAACGGGTAAACCGAGCGCTGCAAGTGCAAATGCAGGGGAAGAAAATCCCGTGATGCCGAGTTTGGTGAGGGTTGTGCCGCTCACTTAGGGGGAGGGCGACAAACGACTTTTGAGTTGCAGTATGGCCCATGCAAAGCCGCCCAAGTAAGCACGTGGGATCGTTGCCGGATCACGCGGACCACTTGGCGTTCGTAGACGTAAGGTCTCCCACGGCTCCCCACCCTTCAATCTTTGCCAGAGAGATGCTGGTTCGAAGTCGACACCGATAGGATTGCCGACAAAGTCTTCACTCACCAGAAACTCATTGGTCTCCCCGATAGAGGCAAAGACGTCTACTTGGGTTTCGACCACATTGTTGTCAGGGTCCCGGTAGTAGATGGAAATTGTGGCGCCATGGTGGGTGCACCAAACGGGTTCATGACCTTTGCCAGTCATTCGCTGCCACGTGAGAAGTAGATCTTCTAAGGAGGCATAGGTGTAAGCGTGGTGATCCACTCCTGCCATGTTCTTAAGCTTCGGCAGCAGTCCGGGCCGCTCCATAATCGCCAAACGGTGGTGCTCATCGTCGTAACTTAGAAAAACGATGCCCGGACCTTGGTGAACAATTCGAGCGCCCAGAAGGTCCTGGTAAAAATCGAGTTGCGCCTGAAAGCGACTTGTTTTGAGTACCAAGTGTGCAAACTTGGAGGGTGCTGGAATGGACGCTGTCATCACTAATACCGCGAAATCAAGAAAATTTGCCAAGTGGACAAAATTTACATATATTTTGTGCCAGTTGTCAAACGATGAAGTTAGGTGTCGGCGATGGGAGTGGGTAAGGTGCTTGCCACTGATAAAGAAGTTTTGTCTACCAAGTCTGAGAACACCCGCTTGAAACTAATCGATGCCGGGGTTTGTCTGTTTGCGCAACAGGGGTACGAGGCGACAAGCACACGACAAGTGCAGGAAGCGGCGGCCGTACAGCGCAACCTGATCACGTATCACTTTGGCAGCAAAGAAGAGTTTTGGAAGGCGTGCATGACCACGTTGTTCGATCGAATGACGAGCGAAATGGCAACAGCCTTAGAACAGGCGAAAGACATAGAGCCTCGGGAGAGGATTCGGTTTTTGGTGCGACGGTATGTCAGAGCATCCGCAGCACATCCGGAGATCCCGCGAATCATGTTTGATGAGGGGCGAGCGGACAACTGGCGCTTGGACTGGCTGGTTGAAAACTACTCGCAACCGTTTTTTCAAATTGTAAGTGGTGTCTATGCACAATCGAAATCCAACGCCATACAGCTTTATTACTTGTTAGTAAGTTGTGCTTCAGTGTTTGCGATGGCCCCGGAATATCAACGCCTGAGTGGTGTTGACCCGTTTGGCGAAGAAGAAATTGATAAACATGCCAATCTGATGGCGGAACTCTTAACAGCAAAAATACTGATAGATGGAAGGGGTAGATGAAATACGCGACATATTTAGTTGATGACAAAACATCCTATGGGCTTGTTAGAGAGGATGGTATTCTGGATCTAGGTAGTCGTTTAGCCGCACAATCGCTTAAAGACCTCATCGCGCAAAACTACGATGGCTTGGCGGACCTTCAAGACAGTACGGCTGACTATCAAATCACCGAAGTTGAACTGCTCCCGCCTATTCCGAACGCGGGTGCGATGTGGTGTGCGGGCATAAACACGCACTCACACTTTCATGAAGCAGCAGCTCGGATGGGAATAAAAGAGCTACCGGAATACCCGATGTTCTTTTTACGTGCTAACAACACGCTGGTGGGCAGTGGAACGCCCATCGAAAAACCTGCCCTTGAGCCGCACTTCGACTACGAAGGTGAAATCGCGGTTGTGATTGGTGAGCGCTGCAGAAACGTATCGGTGGAAGATGCGCCAAAACACATTGCAGGCTACAGCTGCTTTAACGATGGTTCGGCACGTCAGTACCAGATTCGAGGCTTTCAAGTCACCACGGGCAAGAATGCGTATCACAGCGCTGGCTTCGGCCCTTGGATGGTGACGGCCGATGAAGTCGCAGCTGAGGATCTAGTATTGCAAACCCGAGTAAACGGCGAGGTGCGCCAGGACATGAAACTGGATGACCTGATTTTTTCATTTGCCGATCTTATTTCCCATATTTCGGAAGTCACCTGGTTAGAGCCTGGTGACGTGCTAGTCACAGGGTCTGCTGAAGGTGCGGGTGCGTTACGCAATCCGCCCAGCTTCTTGAGTGATGGCGATCTTGTCGAAATTGAAGTCAACGGTATCGGCATACTCACCAACACCGTTCAAGAGCAGCAGCTTTAGATGAAGCTTTTGTTAAGGTTCATCGTTAGGTGGTCGAAATGACCGAGAACTTGTCCACGTCGGTTTTAATCGTGGGGGGAGGACCCACGGGCCTACTCGCATCGATATTGCTATCAAAACATGAGATACCGCATGTATTGATCGAGCAGCGAGAAGGCACGTTACAAGCTCCGGCCGCGCATGTTGTGAACACTCGAACAATGGAGATCTATCGACAAGCCGGATTGAACGTCGATGAGCTGTACGGCCTTAACACCCATCCAGCCGCGCGGTTAATCGCTTGGAAGAGTCGGTTGGAGAACGAACCGATAGGTGTGTTTGACGCAGGTGCTAGTCGTGATGCACTTGCGGCACAGAGTCGCTTCTCTGGTGAACACACGACGAACATTTCTCAGCATCGGTTGGAAGACTATCTAAAGCGCCATGCTGAACAGTCGGCCTATGCGGACATCCGTTTCGGTGTGGAGTGGTTGGGGTTTGCCGGAGAAGATAATCAGAACAGTTGCCTGAAAAGCCGTGATGGAAACCAAATTGAAGTTCGCCATGAATACATGTTGGCCGCGGACGGGGCGGGCAGTCCGGTCGCCAGGGCGCTGCATGTAAAGAGAGTCGGTCCTGACGCGATCGCCACTTTCCTTAACTTGACGTGCGAAGTGGATCTAGCACAGCGATCAGGTGACGCAGATTCGCTCCTTTATTGGATTTTGGATCCGGAGGTCCAAGGCACCTTCATTGTGCACGACCCGCACAAGTTGGCCGTCTATATGAGACCCCTCGCGATACCCTACGAATCTGCCGAAGACTATGACGATGAACGATGCACCCAGCTATTAGGCAAGGTATTCGGTGATCAACCTTACAAGATTCGGCATAAGGGGGTATGGAAAATGACCGCGCAAGTGGCTGATCGGTTTCGTATTGGCCCTGTGTTTCTTGTTGGCGATTCTGCCCATCGCTTTCCACCAACAGGTGGGCTCGGACTCAATACGGGTGTTGGCGACGTTCATAATCTGGTTTGGAAGCTGGCAGTAGCGCTTAAGGGTGAGATTCCCGAAGATCAAGTAAAGTCACTGCTTGAAAGTTATGAACTAGAACGACGTCCGGTAGCACAACGAAACTGTGATGTGAGTAAGCGTAACAACGACAAAATGATCGAAGTTATTTTGGCATTGGGATTGGATCCGTCAAAAACTCACTTGCTCCACAAAGTGATGAACTCAGTTGCCGTTAGATTGTTACCAGAATTTATGCAACGAGGAATTTTCAACCAGCTGACCCGACCTGTTAGAGCGTTGCTGTCGGATGCCGAGGGTGACCATTCTGAGGGTGAGGCGATTCGAGGACGTGTTGCGGAAGCGATAGACAATCAGCGAGAGCATTTCTCGTCCATCGGATTGGACTTGGGTTACGTATATCGCGAAGGGGTTGCCGTATCAAATGAGGCAAAAGAGACGCCAGAGAGTGAGGTGTCTTCTTATACAGAGTCAGTAGGTCCGGGTGCTCGCTTGCCTCACCGAGTCTTGGCAGACGGTATGCGTCTACATGACAAATTGGACTATCGGGGTTTCACTGTCTTCCAAACTGACGACGCAATGATTCCGGAACTTGATTCGTTTGGCATGGAAAAAAGCGTCGAATCAATCGATGGCGCAATTTTGGGCAGCCACAAATGGGTTCTCGTCCGACCGGACGGACATGTTATGGCTGTAGGATAGGACTTCAACCCTATCAGGTGCCAACGGGTTGAGCCGCATATCCTTTAAGGGTTTTTTGAAACGCTGGCCATGAAGTACCATGGCTTGGGGCTTTTGCAGAAAGCAGCAACACTGAGGAATTAGATGACGCTACAAAATCAGATTGCGGTAGTAACCGGTGCAGCTTCGGGTATTGGGCGTGCATCTGCGATTCGATTGGCACAGGATGGAGCGATAGTGGCCGCGATCGATCGTAACGTCGATGGGCTTGCGGAGACTCAGAGCCTGGTAGAAAAGGAAGGTGGTACATGTCTGATTGTGCAGGCGAATCTACTTGAAAGAGAGTCCATTTCGGAAGCGTTTCAGCGGATCGAAAGCGAGCTGGGTCCCATCAATATTCTCCACAATAACGCCGGGGGACCAGCATCCGGCAAAACCCGGTCTTTTCCAAATGCAACTGTAGAGCAATGGGATGAGGTAATTGCGCTCAACCTCAGATCAGTCGCAGACTGTACGCGTGAAGTTGTTGTTGGAATGAAAGAGCGCCGTCAAGGTCGTATCATCTCTACAGCGTCAGAGCAGGCCTTTAGGGGCGGGGCGGGTTTCACGGACTACTCCGCCGCCAAATCTGCAATTCTCGGATTTACCCGATCGTTGGCCCTTGAGTTAGCTCCTCACGGTATTACTGTGAATGCCGTGTGTCCGGGGGTGATTCGAACTGGTCTTACTGACAATATACCCGAGGAGCACATAGCTGCCTCCGTTGCGAGCATTCTTCCGAACCCTGGCCCTCCAGCGCGGAACTCATGACGATCGGCGGACGGTA
>JBCCFQ010000138.1:0-7704 GCA_039029655.1 Pseudomonadota bacterium
ATCATTGCCGTCAAACCAATTCCCAGTACTAGGGTTGCAGCGACTACAATGGGACGCCAACTCGACTTAGCGAGCTCCGTTTTAGCGCCCGTCATAACCAATTCGTCGAGCTTCTCACTCGGCTCCGGTTTGTCTAGGGTTTGATACAAGCGACTGAGGGCTTCATCGTCCTGTTGCGTCATGAGCTAACTCCTAAAGATATCGCCATAAGTTCCTTGAGTTTTGAGTTGGCGTAGCGCAAACGGCTTTTTGCCGTTTCTCTGCCTACACCTGTTACCAAAGCAATTTCGTCAAGGTTCAAATGGACTTCTTCCTTTAATACAAAAACTTCTCGTTGGTCATCTGGTAGTTGGTCCAAGGCCTTTAACAAAGCGGCCCGGTCCTGTGTGGCTTGTAAGGGCCGATCCGGTTGGGTGGTCTCATCAACCGCTTCCGCAAAATCCAATCCTCCAACTAACTGAGGTCTTCGGCTTTGTTTACGGATGAAGTCCACCATGCAGTTGTGCGCGAGTTGATATAGATAAGTGCTGAACTTTGCCCGGGCCTCGTAGTTCAAGCGACTCTTAATGAGCTTCATCCAGACCTCCTGATACAACTCCTCAGCCACCGAGGTGGATTGGCCATTGCGAACAAAGTAGCGGTACAAGGGGCCCCTATGTTTTTGATAAAGCGTTTCAAACGCATCCAGCTCGCCCGATTTGTATCGCAACATGAGAAGAGTGTCGGGATCTGCCTGGGCCATGGTGGGCAGCATAGGGGAGTCGCCGCAAAAAAAGAACTCAGCTGTGTTGGTCACGGAAAAGCTTGTACTCATTATCGACGACTCTGTACTCAAGCACGCAAAAGCATAAATTTGTCGCGTGGCTGCCACGGGTCCACAATTCTTAGAGGTTTTGCTGGCACTCCTTATTGTCGGTTACCAACCTGACTGTGACTTGTGGATGACAGACACACCTTCTAATAAACGCCAAAATTGGGTTTTTAGGGTTAATGCTAGGTGAATAAAACACCTTTTAGCGACCCTACGCTGATTTGGACAAGGCGCCCAATCAAGTATAAGCTACTGAATAATCGAAATAACTCCCTGGGGCTAGAAGTTAAGTATTGAAACTGATTGCAATTATCGGTGTTAGTGTTATAGTTAACTATAACACCACTGCACTGAGGTGGTGTCTTAGTGATTCCCCACATGGCGGGGCAGAAGGACAGACAAGACAGGTAGCTTTAGGATGATGACACAAGAGAACAGCATGAAGATATTGGTGGTGATAGGGGTCTACCTATCCGTGTCCTTAATAGTGACTGCGGGGTTCGTTCTGCGCAGCAACAACGTCATGGCTTCCCCGCAAACCACGGTTGAGGATTCTTCTGTTGCCGTAGAGCAACAAACCACATTGGACGATCGTTACCAACGCATTGGTCACTTAGCCAGTCAGGTGATTGATCGCGAAGTGGCCGAAGCCTTGGTCCACGAAGCCGTTGGAGTTGCCGATTACTATTTAACTCAAGAGATTGAAGATCCAGAAGTTAGGGTTTGGCTTCGCGGTGTGATTAAGGAGCACGGCTTGCCACACCTGAAGACGGTTCTGGCAGAGGTCCCAGCAGCACTCGAAATTCGGATCGATCCGGACGTAGAGCTGTAACAACAGAGACGTTAAGCACAATGGATCCAAAGTGGAATGACAATCAACCGATATATCGCCAGCTGCGCGATAGGGTGGTTGCCATGATTTTGGATGGCACGTTGACCGATGGGGATGCGTTGCCATCGGTGCGAAACGTTGCTGCAGAGTATCGATTAAATCCTCTGACGGTACTCAAAGGCTACCAAGAGTTGGTGGACGAAGACTTAGTGGAAAAGCGCCGTGGGCGGGGCATGTTTGTCTTAGAAGGTGCGCGCACAAGACTAATGAAAGGAGAAAGGGATCGTTTCCTCACCGAACAATGGCCAGAAGTAGTGAGCACCATTGAACGACTCGGCCTGGATCCCAGCGAGTTGCTAAGTGAGATCAACAAAAAGAAATAGGGGTGGAACTTGGACACGTTGATTGAAGCAAAAGGTCTCAGCAAGAATTACGGCAGTTCCACTGCGTTAGACAACGTTAGTTTCAGCGTCGATGAAGGACGAATTGTTGGATTGATCGGACCTAATGGTGCGGGCAAGACCACCGCGCTAAAGGCCATCCTGGGTTTGTCACCGTTTCGTGGTGATCTAAAGGTTTTGGGCTATGACCCCTACAGGCAACGATCCAAATTGATGGAAGAGGTTTGTTTTATCGCGGACGTCGCGATTCTGCCTAGGTGGTTGAAGGTATCCCAAGCAATAGAGTTCGTGGAGCGCGTACACCCCAAGTTTAATCCCGCTCGTGCTCAAGAGTTTTTGTCCAAAACGGAAATTCAGCCCAACAAAAAAGTTAAGCAGTTGTCCAAGGGCATGGTGGCCCAGCTGCACTTGGCATTGGTCATGGCCATTGATGTTCGATTATTGATTCTCGACGAACCAACTTTGGGTTTGGATATCCTTTTCCGTAAGAATTTTTATCAAACTCTGCTTGAAGATTATTTTGATGAGAATCGAACCATCATCATAACGACTCACCAAGTAGAAGAAATCGAGCATATCCTGACCCACTTAATGTTCATTCAAAAAGGGCGTTTGGTACTGGATCAGTCCATGGAGAACATCGCCGAAGAATACGTTGAAGTATTGGTGTCACCGGATCAGACTCAAGCCGCTCAAGCTTTGGGCCCTATTCATGAGCGCAGTGTGTTTGGGAAGCAGCTCATGTTGTTTAGAGGCGTATCTAGGGCAAACCTAGAGACCCTAGGCGAAACTCATACCCCCAGTGTTGCTGATTTGTTTGTCGCGACTATGGAGGGGCGCTAATGAGTAAGTTATTTACATTAATAAGGCGAGAAATCTGGGAACACCCGGCGTTTTATGTTGCGCCGTTGGTTGTCACCGCCATCATGGTCTTGGCGTTGGCAGCGGATACCTTGGTATTTGGTCAAAACATTCTTAGACCCACAAATTTTGTACAGTTCTTGCAAATGGTACCCGACGCAGCCCGCCAGGACGTCTACGGCATTTTGATGATTATGCCGGCCTTTATCCCTTATGCCATTGTGCTGGTGTTTGTCATTTTCTTTTATTTGATGGACTGTTTATATGCGGAACGCAAGGATCGCAGCATTCTGTTTTGGAAGTCCTTACCCGTCTCGGATACAGAAACGGTCTTTTCCAAGATTGCCACGGCTATGTTCACCATACCTTTGGTCACTTTGGTCGTTTATCTGGTGTCAACGTTTGGGTTCTTTGTTGTATTGACTTTCATTGTGTGGGCAGGTGGCGGAAACCCATGGACTCTATTGTGGAGCGCGTTCCCCGTTTTTGAGGTGGCAGGCCTAATCACTTACTCGTTGCTAGTACAGTCATTTTGGTTCCTACCCTTTATCGGTTGGGTCGCCTTGGCCTCAGCCTTCGCAAGGCGTATGCCATTCTTGTGGGTGGTGCTGGTGCCCGTGGGCGTGGTTATTGTGGAAACGTTCCTGTTCGGAACTCGTGAATTCATCGGTATGATTGGTGCTCGTATCGAGGGTGTATTCAAACTGTCTTACACCGATGAAGACTTGCACTTCGACTTCGACGACATGGAAGAGTTGCAGTTCGAAAATACCGGTTCCATTCTCGACGTTATCGATCCCACACCATTGCTAACCAGCACCGGTTTCTGGGGTGGATTAGTCGTTGGTGGTGGGCTCATCGCCGCGGCCATTTGGCTGAGACGTTATCGCGACGACAGCTAATTCTTCCGAAATCTTCCGCGCTTTTCCCCGGGTCTCAGCGAGCATTGGATTGGTCCATTGTTACTGCCGCTTAATCTCCGCCGGGCATCCATGCCCGGCTCCGAATCGATAGCTCGATGTTCCTGCCCATCCATGGGCTCACATCTCACTAACGACGCGTCAGCAACAATGGACCAATCCAATCCCCAGCGATGGCGTACTGATTTAAACGCAAGTGACCGGCACCTGTTGTCGAAACAGCCACCTCTAGCACGATACGCTACGTTATTGCCTTCCATTCTTCGCGTGTGATTCGATAACAGGGGCTGTCTTGGCCATAACAATACATACGTCCTCGATCGCGAAAGCCGCACTTTTCAAGCACCCGTATTGAGGGTGTGTTTTCTTCGCAGAAAGAGGCCACCAATTGGTTTAGTGATGTTTTTTCGAACGCAAACTTCACAAGTCTTTTACTAGCCTCTGTGGCATAGCCTAAGCCCCACGCCGAACGTTTTAGGCAAAATCCCAGTTCAACCTTATCGGGTGGCATTCTGTCCATGACCACATGATCATAGTTTGTATCGTCTTCGTGATATGGCATAGGTAGAATAAACACGCTCCCGATTTTTTCGCCGGACCCACTGCGAGTAATGCACCAAATACCTATGCGGCCGCCGGCGCCTCTCTTTACCCATTTGGTCATCGCCTCAGAAATCTCATCCTCGCACATCACATCGCAAACAAACTGACAAACCAGGGGATCGGTAAACATCTCAATGGATATGTCGATGTCTTCGTGGGAAAGGGGCCTCAGAATAAGACGAGGTGTCTGTAGATCCAACTTCAAGATGTTAATCACCTTAATAGGCTAGATACGGATGTCGTCAAATCAACGGTGGCAGAGGACAGTGTATGGATGCACAAATGGCTCTTAAGAACTCGCCCTCGGACTGTGTCACGACACCATCGTGGACAATGGTCACAGCCAAGGCGTGGATCAAGACTTCTTTATCATGATCTTCCAATCGGTCGCATTGATCTAAGGCGTGATCCATATGATCTAACCAGTCTTCGGGTTTTTCGAAATCGGAGAAATTGTCGTTTCCTTCGCCAACGCTATCGAGGATGTAAGTTCGACCTTGGCCAAAAGCGTTGGCGGCGCTCTCTTCGTTACTGTGGCCACCTACCCAAGCGACCACCGACAATAGTTGGGCCACCTCGGGTAAGGCTTCTTCTAGTTTCAGTGTATGTCTGCGGGAGAGAGAGCGTCGAGGCCGTTTGGCGTCTCCTAAGTGCACCAGCAACATACGCATAAGGGCGTATTCAAAGGGTTCTACTTTGCCGTCCAGTTGTACTAGCTCTTCCACAAACTCCGTCAAAAACTCAAGTTCAGAAGCGGGCCTCGCTTTAAGCGTGGGGAAGGCCAGTTCCAACAATGGAAGACGATACTGATGCCCCAACTCGGCTAGCTCATCGAAGAATCGGACAGCTTTATTGGCGCGACGAACCCCGAGTTTGCCCCGCACTGCACCCAGCTGACGGTGCCGAGTGGCGCGCACGGGATTTAGAATCAGCGCGATGAGCAGCAGCATAGCGCCTTCTTGGCCTTGAGATGCTTCGTATAAGGTTTGGGGCAAAGAGGCCCTGACTTCGGCGGCGTGATGAACGTGGGCCATGGTGGGGTTGCCCACGGAATCGGTTACTTCATCTACTACTACCTCAACTCGATTGGCCTCTGGTGTGTAGGCGAAGGCTGATACCCTTTCATTGTTGATTTGTGACCAGGCATCCAGATCCTGGGGTTCAGGTAATCCAACACCAAAATCAGATGCCTTAAAACTGGGTTCGAGTGCTTGTATTCGTTCGTTCAACGGAGGATGTGTTGCAAACACGGATTTAAGGGAAGCAAACCCTTTTGCGAAAAACATGTGACTCACCTCTTCTGCGCTGGGATCCTTAACTTCTGATCCACTTGGAAAGCCACCGATTTTCTTCAACGCGCCTGCCAAACCGTCAGTTTGTCGGGTGAACTGCACCGCTGATGCGTCTGCTAAGTATTCTCGCTGCCGAGATACCGCAGCTTTAATGAGTCGACCAAAAAAGAAACCAACATAACCCACGACAAAAAGCGCCGCCCCAATGGCAAAAGCCGATCCACCTCGGTTATTAGAGCGAGAGAAACTGGATCGCGATCCCGAGCGTAGGATAATGCGACCCATCATACCAATCACCAAAATACCAAACAGTATGCCGATCAATCTCATGTTGATGCGCATGTCGCCGTTGAGAATGTGACTAAACTCGTGGGCAATCACGCCTTGCAACTCTGCTCGGGTCAGTCGGTCAAGTGCACCGCGGGTGACAGCAACGGCTGCGTCTCCCGTGGTAAATCCCGCAGCGAAAGCATTAATACCTTCTTCCTCTTCCAGTACATACACTTCCGGCACGGGAACACCGGAAGCTATAGCCATTTCCTCCACCACATTGTGGAGTCGTTGCCTTAAGGGATCTTGCACATCAGGTGTAATCAGTGTGCCGCCTAAGGATCTGGCTACCTTGCCTCCGCCCGCACTCAGAGTGGTCACCTTGACTAAGCTCGAAACTCCGATGAGCCCAAGGGTGGCGAGGCTGCTTCCAGCGAGTATTGAAAGATTCTGGCCCTCTAAGGGCAGAGCAGCCAGCGCTAACGGACTTCCCACTTGCGTTGTTGCAAGTATGGCTGCAACAACGAGATCAATGGCTAAAACCACCGCCACCACCGCAATAACAAATAGAATAATTAGGCGTGTCGTGGTTTTTCGCGCGTTGTCCTGGCGGTCAAAAAAGTTCATGCCGCACTAACCGAATCAAAAGGAAACTTCTGGTACGTCTCTTTTTTCTTCTGATTCTATTTCAAGATGTTCCGCAGCGCCGAAGTTGAACATGTTTGCAATGAAGTTGTTGGGGAAATTCTCCCGAGTATTGTTATAGCTCATGACAGAATCATTAAAGGCTTGTCTTGCAAAGGCAACCTTGTTTTCTGTGGTGGCTAGCTCTTCTTGAAACTGCATCATGTTCTCATTGGCCTTCAAATCAGGATAGGCCTCTGAAAGGGCAAACAGTCGGCCAAGGGCGCCACCCAAGGCGGCTTCCGCACCCGCGAGCTCGCGGATGGCCTTGGCGTCCGACGGATCTTTTGAGGCGGCGGCCAAACCACTGACGGCGGAGTTTCGGGCCTGAATAACCGCATCTAGGGTTTCGCGTTCGTGGCTCATATAACCCTTTACCGCTTCTACCAGATTTGGGATCAGGTCATAGCGCCGGGTGAGCTGGACGTCAATCTGGGAAAACGCATTTTTGACGCGATTTCTCATATTGACTAGCCGGTTGTAGATGCCCACGACAAATACTACTGCGGCAATAATAATACCGATAAATATCAAAAATCCGGTCATCCTCTTATCTCCTGAACTTTACGAAATTAAGAATACGCGCATCCGTCGATTCCGCCAATGCACCACTTGGAAGCATTGTGAGGTATGATTCGAAGCATGCGCGTTACTCTGTTCCTGCTGTTGCCTCTGTTAATCAATGTGCCTTACGCAGCAGCTCAAGATCTAGCCGAACAATTTTGCGACCGTGTTGATCGAAAACTGTCTTCGGTAGGACGCCTAGAGTGCATGGGTGTTGGACTGCAACCCAGCGGTCGCCATTCCGTCAACAACACCCCCATATTTTATAAGGACTACCTACCCGAAGGCGAACCCGCCGGCAAGGTTCTGCTTATCGGCGGGATTCACGGCGACGAGTACAGTTCAGTCAGCGTGGTCTTTAAGTGGCTAACCATACTTCGCAGTGGGGCTGGTAAGGACTACCACTGGCGGGTAGTGCCAGTCCTGAACCCTGACGGCCTGCTGCGTCCGCACGGAAAATCCATAC
>JBCCFQ010000139.1:0-7692 GCA_039029655.1 Pseudomonadota bacterium
CAAACGATCCAGAGTACTTCGACTACATTGTTTCGTATTCCCCTTACGACAACGTGTCGACTCAAGAGTACCCGCATATGTTGGTGACCACGGGTCTACATGACTCTCAAGTTCAATACTGGGAACCGGCCAAATGGGTGGCTAAATTACGACAAAAAAGCAGCAACGAACCGGTTTTGTTGCTCAGGACTGACATGCAGGCTGGACATAGCGGCAAGACCGGGCGCTTTAACGCCTTGAATGATACGGCCCTGACCTACGCATTTGTCCTCACCCTGACTGGAACGCTGCCAACCGTCAAAGGACCGCAACCCGCGTAACTTGATAATGCAACGCAGCATTTTGTTGTTTTTTGGTGACATTGCTTGGCAATTCCCGCCACTTATGGCGGATTCCAAGTATTTGTTGCACAGTTTGATTTGTTGTATCGGAGACACCTAGCTAGAATGTCGAGTCCACTCTTCGGGGGAAGATCCTATGAACAGATGTAGTTTTGGTGTAGCGGCGATTTGCGCTGCTATGGTTATTGGTACCGCTGGTGCCCAGGAATTTGAAGAAATTGTGGTCACGGCACAAAAGCGTGAACAATCCCTCCAGGATGTTCCCATTGCTGTTTCTGCTTTTGGTAGTTCGGCTTTGGAAAAAGCCGGTGTGCAGGATTTGCGCGATTTGATGGCCTTGTCACCCAGTCTGGTCTTGTCCAGCTCCGCCTCTGAAGCCGCCGGTACTGTCGCGCGAATACGCGGTGTAGGAACCACCGGTGATAATGCCGGTCTGGAGTCTTCCGTCGCGGTGTTTATCGACGGCGTTTACCGAAATCGAAATAACGTTGGTATGTCTGATTTGGGTGAAGTGGAGCGAATCGAAGTACTTCGCGGACCCCAAGGCACCCTGTTTGGCAAAAACGCCTCTGCGGGTCTGATACACGTCATCACCAAAGGCCCGGATTTCGAAGAAGGGTACGGGTATGTCAAAGGTGGTGTGGGTGACTTCAGCGCCTACAATTTTGGTGCTGGATGGACTGGCCCCATTGGCAATGGCGACACCGCAGCGTTTCGTATTGATGCCGGTGTTCGTGCCCGGGATGGTTTTATTGAGGAGCTGAACTCAGGCGAGGAGTACAACGATCGCGACCGATACAATGTTCGTGCCCAGTTAGCCCTTGCACCCAACGAGACTTTTGACGCACGAATTATCGCTGATTACTCTAGTCGCGAAGAAACCTGTTGTGCTGCGGTCACCATTGTCAATGGACCTACCGGAGGCATTATCGGCGCCTTGGGTGGCTCGGTGATTACACCGGCGGATCCGTTCAATCGGGTGACCACCACAAATACCAATAGGGGCTTTCAACAAGACGTAGATGAATACGGCATTTCTGCCGAACTCAATTTTGAGTTTGAAACAACCAGTCTGACCACCATAACTTCTTATCGAGATTGGGAGACCAATCGATCTCAGGATGTTGACTATACTGATGCCGATATCCTCTATCGTGATACCGATGGTTATGTTCAGGGATTTAACACGCTCACCCAAGAAATTCGACTTCAGGGTGGCAGCGATACTTTTGAGTGGATGGTAGGTGGCTACTACGCTGACGAAGAGTTGACGTTGTCAGACGCCGTTCGGGTGGGGGATGACTACGAGCTATTCGCCGATTTCCTGTTGGGCGGTCCTGGAGTGTTTGGTGTGTTGGTGCCACAACTTCCACCGGGTTCTGTATATCCTTCTGGTGCAGGTGTGATTGAGGATAGCTTTCAACAAGACACCACCAGCCTGGCGGTCTTTACCCACAATACATTCCATATCGGCGACGACTTTCATCTAACTGTGGGTGTTCGATACACCAACGAAGAGAAAGAGCTAAACGCGAGCCTGCAGGCAAACAATCCTGCTTGTCTTACTGCGTTGGGCAACCTACAAATGGGTGCGCCAATTCCACCAGAGGCTCTTGGCCTGATCTGTTTACCTTTCTTCAGTCCTTTGGTTGACGGAACCTATTCCGGTGAACGAACAGATAACGAGGTGTCCGGAACCATCAACTTCGCCTACGATTTTGCCGACGACTGGATGGGTTACTTTTCCTATGGTCACGGATTCAAAGCCGGCGGATTCAACGTTGACCGCGCTGGCCTATCCAACCCTCTATTGGGTGGTGTGCCCACTTCCTCGGACCTTGAGTTCCGAAAAGAGACTGTGGACTCCTTCGAGTTAGGGGTTAAAGGTCGAGCCGGTGCTACTTCAATTGCGTTAGCAGCATTCCACAGTGAGTTTGAAGACTTCCAGCTCAATACGTTTACGGGTATCGCGTTTATCGTGGAAAACCTTGGAGAAGTAGAGACCACTGGCGTCGAGCTTGAGATTGGATCTCCTATTGGTGACAACTGGTTCTATCAGGGTGGAGTGACTTACGCCGACGCTCGCTATGGCGACAACATTCAAAGCTCTAATCCGGTACTCGCTGGAGCGCGTCTGACTAACGCACCGCTTTGGGTTGCTTCTAGTTCTCTAACTTATGAAGCAGACTTTGGTAGTGACAAACTGTGGTTTGCCCATGTGGACGGACGCTACATGAGCGACTACAACACCGGCTCCGACTTAGATGTTGAAAAAATCCAGGGTGGCTTTGGCGTGGTGAACTTCAAGTTTGGTTTTGGTGCCGCTGACGATTCTTGGCAGATCGAAGCCTTCTTGCAGAATGCATTTGACAAAGATTACATTCAGATTGCATTTGATGCGCCGCTGCAAGGTTCGGGTACAGGCCCTGGATCAACCCAGCAGTTCAACGCCTTTTTGGCTGAACCTAGGCTGTGGGGTGTAGCTGCACGCTGGGGCTTTTAAGAAAACGCCTTAAGAAAACTAAATGCCGCGGATTGAGGGGAAAGCCTCGGTCCGCGGCTTATTTTTTTGGGTTATGCCTTTGGGCTAGCTCTTGGCATATGTCGGTTAGACTGAGAGACTTGTGTTTCAGCAAAAGCAACAAATGAAACAGTAGGTCTGCCGACTCCGCCACAAGCTCTTCGGTGTCGATGTTGTCTGCCGCTAACGCTACTTCAACGGCTTCCTCACCCACTTTCTGCGCCATCCGTTTTGTTCCCGCTTCTAAGAGCTCTGTTGTATAACTTCCCTCGGGGCGATGTTTGATTCTTTGGTCAATTAGACTTTCCAACTTTCCCAGAAAGCCATAGCCTGGTTGTTCTACTTCGTCGTCAAAACAACTGTTTATATTTAGATGACAGGTTGGCCCGGCCGGCTCGGCTTCGACAAGAATAGTGTCGTGATCGCAGTCCAGTTGCAGGCTCTTCAAGTTCAGCACATTGCCCGAAGTCTCTCCTTTCGTCCAAAGTTCCTGACGTGTGCGACTGAAGAATGTCACGAGCTTATTGGTCTCGGTCAGAAGCAATGATTCGCGATTCATGTAGCCGAGCATTAACACGCGGCCGGTAACATAGTCTTGGACGATGGCGGGTACCAATCCGTGGACCTTTTCCCAATCCACTTTGTCACTGATACTCATAATCTAATCTCCACGCCTTCACGCCACAAAAACTCCTTAAGATCAGGTATTTGCATCAAGCCTTTGTGAAAAACGCTGGCAGCCAATGCGGCGGAAACGTCGGTTTTTTGAAAAACCTCCAAGAAGTGCTGCCTTTTTCCGGCACCGCCGGAGGCAATAAGCGGTACTTGGCAAACATCGCGAACCAGACCGAGCTGCTCCAAATCATACCCGTTGCGCACCCCGTCCTGGTTCATACAGTTCAACACAATTTCTCCCGCGCCCCGATCTTGTACCTGCTTGACCCACTCCACGGTTGCCATTCCTGCTGCTTTCGCCTTAGTGGGGTCTCCGGTGTTCTTGTAAATTCGATAGGTGGTTCCGTCAGAAAAGCTGTCTATTCCAATCACGACACACTGAGTACCGAAGCGCTTTACTAGCTGATCAATAAGTTCAGGGTTTTCTATCGCGGGTGAGTTAACAGAAACCTTGTCCGACCCGTTAGCCAGCACTTCTTCCGCATCTCCAACGGAGCGAATACCTCCGGCAACACAAAAAGGAATGTCGATGACATCCGCGACCTTGCGTATCCAGTCCCGGGACACCGAACGACCATCGGGGCTAGCACTGATATCGTAGAAGACCAGTTCATCTGCACCTTGTTGGCTATAGCGGTGAGCCAGACCTTGGATCTCGCCAACGGTTTCATGGTTCTTAAACTGCACGCCTTTGACTACAACATCATCTTTTACATCAAGGCAGGGCACTATTCGTTTCGCAAGAATGGCTGGATCTCCTGAAGTTTAAGTTTGCCTTCTAGTAATGCTTTACCTGTGATTGCGCCAGCTACCCCCGTAGTTTCCAATTCAGAGATATCCTGGACATTTCGCACGCCACCTGACGCTTGTAGGCGCAGGTGCGGGTAGCGGGTTATGCACTCTCGATAAAGCGCAAAACTGGGTCCGGTCAACGCCCCATCTCTCGCAATGTCTGTGCAAAGCACATGGGTGAGCTCTTCACCGAAAAACTCCAGTGAATCCCACAGTGACACGGATGATTGCTTTTGCCAGCCATGAGTGGCGATTCTCGGTACATCGGCTGTGTCCATGCGGACATCCAGCGCTAGCGTAAAGCGGTGGCCGCCAAAGCGCCGGATCCACGACCGTACAAGGTCCGGCTTGTTGACCGCAAGGCTCCCTATCACCACCCGGGCAACACCGCGATCAAATTGAGCTTCGAGCTGTGCCGCATCGCGTACGCCACCACCCGATTGAACTTCCAAGTCAGAAACCTCACAAATCTGTTTCACTATTTGGTGATGATTGTTGCCTTCGAGTTTCGCACCGTCCAAATCCACAATGTGTATGAGTTTGGCTCCAGCATCCCGATAGGACTGGGCCAATTCCAAAGGGCTGTGTTCGTAGTAGGTGACTTCGTCATAGCGACCTTGAAAAAGTCGAACCACTCGGTTTTGATACAGATCGATTGCTGGAATGACGATCATTTTCCGGACCAGCTCAAGTAATTTTTCAGAATCTGTGCACCATACTTTCCCGATCGCTCCGGATGAAACTGTACTCCCAGAAAATTGTCTTGTTGGGCAGCAGCAGTGAAAGGCTTTCCATAGATGCTGCTCGCTATGGTGGTGGCAGAGGTTTCTGCGGCGTAGCTGTGTACAAAATAAAAGTGGCTGCTATCAGGAATTGCTTCAAACAGTTCGTGACCAGACTGAACCCGGTTCCAGCCCATGTGAGGCACGGGTAACGTTTGGCTTTTGGGAATGTGATACAGACTTCCGGGGATTACGCCAAGACAGTCGGTGTCGTCCTCAGCAGAGTGGTTAAACAACAATTGCATTCCGACACAAATTCCGAGCACAGGTTGCTTTAGATTTGGAATCAAAGTGTCTAGACCCTTGGCTCGTAGACTCGTCATGGCATCACCGGCAGCACCTACGCCAGGAAGAATGACTCTTTCAGCTTGCTCAATGATTTTATGGTCGTGGCTTACAATGGCGTTTGCGTTGAGTCGACCCAGCGCGTTGCACAGAGATGTGAGGTTTGAGCCGCACCCATCAATGACGACCAACTCAGTCACAACATGCCTTTGGTGGTGGGAAGCTCTTTGCCCTCTACGGTGAAAGCCTGGCGCAAACTTCGTCCTACGGCCTTGAACATACCCTCAACTTGGTGATGCGCATTGTCACCACGCATTTTGATGTGCAAAGTTGCACCTAGCGTGTCGCTCAGTGATTTGAAAAAGTGTGGCACCATTTGGGTGCTCATTTCTCCCACTTGACCTCGGCTGAATTGGCCATCGAAGGAGAAAAACGGACGCGCGGACAAGTCAATGCTAACCTGAACTTCCGTTTCGTCCATAGGTATTAGAAATCCATACCGGGATATGCCCTTCTTTGTTCCCAAGGCGTTTCTAAGCGCTTCGCCAATACACAAAGCGCAATCCTCCACTGTGTGGTGTTCGTCTATGTGTAAGTCACCGGTGCACGTGAGGGTCAACCCGAAACCACCATGTTTCGCGAGTTGCTCAAGCATGTGGTCAAAAAAGCCAAGGCCTGTGGAAACTCTAATATCTTTGGCTTCGCTATCTAAATCCACCGCAACGGTGATATCGGTTTCGTTGGACTTTCTGTTCGCGTAGCCTTGGCGGTAGGGTGAGGTGAGTTGGTCAACAACCTTGGCCCAGCCATTGTTGTCGATATCTATCTTGATGCCTTTTACACCAAGATTCTGGGCTAAACCGAGGTCTGCATCCCTGTCCCCAATAACATATGAGCTTTCAACATCGATGTGAGTCTGGGCGAGAAACTTGGTCAGTAGCCCGGTCTTGGGTTTTCTGCAGTCACAGTTGTCCTCGGAAAAGTGGGGGCAAATAAGTTCCTCTAAAAACTCAATTCCCTGTGATTTCAGCAAGCCCATTAGAAATTGGTGGGGAATAACGAAATCGTTCTCAGGAAACGAGTCCGTGCCCCTACCATCCTGATTGCTGACCATGACAAATTCAAACCCGGATTCTCTTAGCCTGTGAAGTGCACCGATAACGTCCGGTGCCAATGCGACTTTGTCCAAGCGATCCACTTGTTTGTCTTCTGGTTCTACGATGACCGTTCCATCTCTGTCTATGAAAAGGATCTTCTTCATGAAATTGACCTCAAAAGCGAGATGACTTGCTTATTTTCTGCTTGGGTGCCTAAAGTCACTCGGAGACAGTTCTCTAACTTAAGGGTTTGTGAAAAATCTCGAACCAATATTCCCTGTTCTTGCAGGATGCGTAGCGCTAACTGTGCATCTTGAAAACGAATCAAAAGAAAATTTGCTTCACTTGGCCATATTCTTGAAACACAGCGGAGTTGGCCCAAGGATTCGGTTAGCATGATTTTTTGCGACTTGATGGTTCGTATTTGAGCTTGTGTGTCCTGCAGCCTCTCTGGTGTCAGGCTGGCCAACGCAAGTTTTACGCAAGGGCTGGGCATGGCGTAGGGTGCCGAAATACTGGATAACAAGCGAATGACTTCCGGATGGGCGACAACTGCACCACATCGCAGTCCCGCCATACCGTAAGCTTTAGACAGAGTTCGCAGAATAACAATGTTCTCGTGTGCAGATACTAAGCCAATGGCGCTGGGCTGATCTGAAAACTCGATATAGGCTTCATCCACCACCACCAAAGACCGTCCTTTTAGCCGACGGGCTAAGGTCTCGATGTCATCCAAACCAGCAACACTGCCAGTCGGATTATTGGGTCGACATACAAAGACCAGTTTTGAGTTCGCTTCCGGGTTGCATAGACCCTCGAGATCAAGTTCGAACGAGTCGCCCAGCAACGGAATAGTCACGATGGATGCGTCCTGAATTTGTGCAAATGAGCTATACATCCCAAATGTTGGAGGGCAGATGGTGATTCTATCGGCCCCAGCACGACAAAAAGCTCTGATCAGCAAGTCGATGCCATCGTCACTTCCCCGGGTTGCCATGAGCCATGTCGGATCTACTTTATGTATTTCCGCCAGTCGCTCCGAGAGTTCTCTTGGCTGCGGAGAGGGATAACGATTTAACTTATGTTCATCCCTGGACCAGGGTGATTCGTTTGCATGTAAACGAACATAGTCCCGTGATGAGTCGGCCGTCTGATAGGGCTTGCGACCCAAAAGTTCGCTACGCGCTAGGTCCAGGACA
>JBCCFQ010000140.1:0-7674 GCA_039029655.1 Pseudomonadota bacterium
CCAAAAGCATCACGTATACCAACAATACCCACTAGGGCAGTCTCTCATGGCGGGTAGTCAAACGCCTTGTGATCTGTTATCCATCCAGCACGACGTGATTCGAGCGTATAAACAAGCCCTTGAAGGACCTATACGAGACTATCTAAGCCACATTGGCACAGAGGAGGCCCACCCGTTGACGACCCGCAACCAAGGGGGCTACCAGTTTGCCGGGTGTTGGTCCGTGGTGCTGACCAGCGGCGGGCGGCACGTGAATCACGTTCACCCGGAGGGTTGGATTAGCTCGGCTTACTACGTCCAGGTTCCGGACGAGGTGGGCGACCCTGAGGGACGGCCCGGATGGATTAAGTTTGGGGAGCCGCCGTTTCCCATGCCCGGATCATCCGGGCCAGAAAAGTGGATTCAACCAAGGCCAGGGACTTTAGTGTTATTTCCGTCATACCTGTGGCATGGGACCGAGCCGATAAAGGACGGATCTACCCGCATCACAGCACCTTTTGACCTCAAGCCAAGCTAAAGTTTTACAAGGAATTCTTGGGCAATTTGCCTAGATTTACCGGTGTTTTCACATAAGCCACTTTGTCCGGTTGCGTCCTTGCGACACGAGGCATACACTCGGGCTTAGGTGTATCCGTTCAACGGCTTGCATCATCGCGTCTTAACACTCTTAAGGCTCTCGACGCGAGTAGTTCGTAGACGCGTGTGCAGGCGACTGGTTGTCGCCTAGATGCGAGACGCTGACGTTATTAGGAGCGCGCAATGCTACGACATGTCACAGGTGTATTTTTACTGCTAACCATTCCTGCTCTTGCCTCGGCCAACGTCAAGGTGCAAGTGGCGCAAGCTGAAGATGTCGTGCCCCCCAAAACCGATGATATTGAAATCTCAGAAGGTGGATCTAAGTCCGAGTCCCTTCGCGCCGCCGAAGCTTTGCGGGAGGCCGTCAAAACCAATGAAAAAGCCGCGCATACTGTGGAGCTCATTTGCCGAACAGAGAGAAGACTCGGTTCGCGCATCAAAAAGAATCGGTGTTTGACACTTGCTCAGTGGGCCCACGAAGCTGAAAAACGTGTATTGCAAGCGGCCAGCGTGCCAACCAATACCGCGCCTAAAGCCTGGAACACCACGCCCTAATCTGGTGGGTCATACTCAACAGTTGTTGTACTTCACTGTTCTGAGCTTCTTTGTCGGTTCAATAAGCCCAGTAAGTGCTTCAGAGACGATGTCTACTGATGGTGAACCGAGTGTGAGCCAAGTCAAAGAGCAGTCCAACAAGTTGGCCAGCAAAGCCGACGAGAGCCCAAGAATTTGTAGCAAGGTGCGCCCCCGATCAGGTTCACGGATTGCCAGGGTCAAGTGTCGAACCATTGCCCAGATCAAGCGAGACAATGAGATCAATAAGGATAAGTTTACCGGTGCGCGAAGGCGTCACAACGCCGACCCATACAACGTTGGTGTATGGAAGCCTTGAGTACCGGTGATGCTTAAGTCGTTTAGAAAGGAACGTTACTTTAGATACTTTGAGGTATGAAATGAAAACGAGTGGAATTTGCTGCGTTCTTTTTATAAGCGTTGTTTGTCAGCTTGCTTATGCTCAACAGTCCGAAGGCGAATTGGATAACAGTTCCGAGCTTTTGACTGAACAGAGCGATCAGAAAAGCTCAAAGAAAGAATCAAAGAAAGAGTCCAAAGCAAAAAAAGAAGCCAAGCGCTTAGCCAGCAAAGACAAGGGTGCCCCTAGAATTTGCTCTAAGGTTCGAGCACGCACCGGGTCCCGACTTGGCCGCATTCGATGCCGTACCAAAGAACAAATCGCAAGAGACGCCGAACAGTCAAGAGCCCTGCTGGGTCGTGACAGTAACCAATTCAAACGAAGACCACCTTGTGTCGGCTGTTCTAGAGGGAACCGAAGCAACTAGGTGATAATCATCGAGTAGGCTATCGCACCAGTGTGAGTGGGCGCAGAGTCTGCCGTTGGAACTTCCCTTCTTTTTTTATTGGTTTTCTAAGACACACACGATCACCATCCGTAACTTCATAGGTCGGCGAACGGCACCTGTATAGGAGCCGATTTTGTCCGCTTGTATGGGTTTTTCTTGCGGCGTACACTCGAAGAGTCGCCATCGGGAGCGCATGATGTTTAAACCTGTTGTAATTGTTACTACTTTGTTGTTTTTTTCCTCCCCCGTTCTTGCTAGCAAGTCAGAAGCCCCCGCCGATCCTGAAGCACCCGTGGAAGAGAAGGCCGAAGATAAGAGAGCGGCTAAGAAAAAGAAGGCCATAAAAAAAGTCAATCAGGAGCTTACTCCGGAGCAGTGGAATGCGGTGGTTTGTCAGGAGCAAAAACGTTTGGGTTCGCGTATCTCGAAGAACCGGTGTCTGACAGTGAGAGAGTGGCATCACGAAGCTGACGAGAAAGTATTGCGCGCTGCTAGCCAGCTCGGCATGCGACCCAGAAAAGTGACTTTTAGTAAGAAGACCGAAAAGAAGCCAGAGAGCCAGTAGTCTCGTCTAGCTTCATTTTCCGATCCGTTGCATCGCCAATGGTGTTAGTTTATGTCCCCGCCAACCGGCAGCTGACTTGGGACGGCACTCGGGACAGCCTGATAAAATTCTTGATTTGTGAGTGTTCGTAGGAAAGCCTCTATATCACCAAAGTCATCGTCCTCCAGGGTTACCCCTAGGTCGTCTCGCTCCTCATAGATTTCGATGGCGTCTCGAAGCGTCGCGCGAGACCCGTCGTGCATGTAGGGCGCAGTTAAGGAGACATTTCTTAGTGATGGTGTTCGTACTGCCGGGCGATCGATTTGTATCGGCTGGTCCGGCTCGATGTCGTTGTCCGAAAGCAGTGGACCCGAGTGGCAATCGGTACAACCGCCATTGATGAACTTGTTCAAACCCACCACTTCTGCAGCGGTTAGTGCGCTGTCGTCGCCAGCCAAGAATGTATCGAATCTCGTGGGTGGCGTGACGAGCGTGCGTTGAAACGTTGCCAAAGCTTTGGCGATGTTGGGCTCATTGATGGGGTCGGTGTCTTCGCTGAACGCCGTCTCGAATAAGCTTACGTATTCCGGAATCTGGGAGAGGCGGTTAATGATTTCCGGCATGATTTCATCTTCTGTGAAAAAGTTGCTTCGCATTTCTTCCTCACTTTTGATGGGGTCAATGGCTTGTTCTTCCAAGGTGAGTGCTCTTAGATCCCAAAAGTAAGGTCCAGACAAGAAGTCTTGGGTTTGGTTTGAACTCACAAGTCCGGTGAAGGCGGTATTTAACACGGTTGGCGAATGAAATACTGTTTCTGACTGCCCGGTTCGCCCAGGACCCAAACCGCTGCCGTCAACGCCTATGGAAAACGCTCTACCGTCCGCCCAGACAAAATCAGGGTGATGACAGCTGGCGCATGACACGTTCATTTGGCCAGACAAGATAGGATCCCAAAACAGAAATTCCCCCAAAGTTCGTTTCGCATCGCTAAAAGGGTTGTCCGCTGGGAAAATGGCGGAGTCGGGAATGGGCGTAAAAAAGTCGGTATAGGGTAGGGCGGGTGTATCCCCAGATGCCCCTTCCGGCTCACAACCGGTCAAAACCAAAGTGGCGATTAGGCAGATTAAGGTTTTGTTTCGAATCATCACAAGCTCCAGGTAACCGTGGAGCCAAGCTAAGGCATCTAAATCTAAAGTGATCTCGAATTTTCATGTAATGTACTGATTCTTCGTAGATCGTCACTATATTGGGCATGAAACGTCAGGTGAGAAATCCATTATTGGGCACATCAGCGCGTAATTTGAGGCTTATGGCCCTTGTGGCGGCCTTCGTGGCCAAGGATCAACTCACCAATCCCTTGGCCGAGACCGCCACCACCACCGAATCCTTCTTATATTGGGGGGTTAGGCTGGTGGCTGTGGTGGTGTTTTTATGGTCTGCCGATGCACTGGTGGAACGATTCACGCCTAAACGCTACCAAACCCCCTTGTGGCTGAAGCCAGTGGTGTTTGTCAGCGTGGTGGCATTGATACCTTTCGCCCTGGTTGAGTTGTTGATGGAGACCTGGGTACCTGTTAGAGCCCCCTTCGACGATGAAGAATGGATGTCCGTATCTCCAATATTGGCCTATTTGGGTGAATTTGGCACTTTGGTTTCGGTGGTCATCCCCGTTCACTTAGGTCTATGGTTGATCATTGATCGACCTAATCTAGGTGTACCAAACCCAGAGGTCGATGAACAATCCCCTGAGTTTTTGAGTAAGACAGCGGGTGTTACGTTAGAGGATGTGGTGGCGCTGCATGCGGAGGAGCACTACGTTCGGGTGTATTCCGGCTCCACCAGTGAATTGATTCATCATAGGTTTGGTGATGCGGCTGGGGAAATGCCTGACACCCTAGGGTTGCAAGTTCATCGCTCTTGGTGGGTGGCGGACAAAGCGGTGACCAGTGCTAAGAGAGGAGACAGACGTTGGAAGCTGGTTTTGCGCGATGCCGTTGAGGTGCCCGTTAGTGACAGTTATGTACAAGTGGTGCGAAAACGAGGGTTGTTAAGAAATCAGAGGCCACAATAAAAAACAATTAAACAAATAGGTACCGGACACCGACTATTGACTTATTGGTCTTATGCGAGTGAATCGTGTTCTGACAGGGGCCAACACTACTGGTTTTGCTCAGTTCCACAGCGGATAAAAAGCAAACAGCCTTTTTCCGAAAAGGTTTCGTCGTGGTCTGTACCGGCTCGAGCCAGATGGTAGTCGCCTTTCTTAAGCGGAATTTCGCCAAACAACACTTCGCCTTCAAGCACTAAGGTTTCTTCATCTTTGGGGTGAGAGTGGGGCGGGAAACGAGTACCCGGGGCTAACTCCACCAAAAAAGATTGGGTGTCAGAGTCATCGCGCAACATTTTTATCTTGTTACCAGGATACGGCTCTATCCAATCTCCGCCAGCGGGTACAGTCACCAACTCCTGTAAGGGTAACTGGTCATGATTAATTCGGTCCTTGACTCGCGCAAGTATGGAGCGGCGACTCTCGGGAGTTGGCTCGAGGCTCGCAGTATTCTTCAGCAACTCACTCATTAGCTCGTCGGGTAGGGCGTCGTTATTTTTCATGTTCCCGTCTCCGCTCATACCACTAAATCCCCGCCTTGGTTGCTTGTGGCCGCAAGCTACCCAGGGCTCGTTTGATGTGAGACTTAACCGTGCCTAAAGGCATGTCTAATTGGTCTGCGATCTGTTGGTGAGAAAGATCTCTGAAGTAGGCCAACGCCAAAACATCTCTTTGGACTTGGCTCAACTCTGACAACAAGGCGTGTATTTGAGTTCCCGCTTCCAGACTTTCCAGTAAAGCATCAGGAGCCAGTGGGTCGGCCCCGGTCACATCGTCTTGGTTAAGATCTGCATTTGATCGAGTTTTGTCTCGGCGGAGTTGATCCAAGGCGCGACTGCGGGAAATGGTTAAGACCCATGCCAAAGGAGAACCCCGGTCTGTTTGGTAGCGATCAGCTTGTTGCCAAACCTGATAGTAGACTTCGGTGACAACGTCTTCAGCCTTGGACGTCTCGCCCACAATGCGGTAGGCGACACCGTAAACTTTGCTCAGTGTGGCTGTATAAAACGATTCCAGTGCTCCCTCGTCGCCTTGGGAGATATCCTTTAACCAAGAGATCATTTGATCTTGTTCCAAGGAACAGTTGGCGGCTTCGGATGACATGGATGTCAATATACCACTATCTTGGGGCAGTCATTGTGTGGAGGATTCTTGCCAGTTTGAGATCTCCTTCTCGAGTAGAGCATTGAACTCTTGCTCTCGTTCCATGTGTAAGAAGTGTCCCACGCCATCCACTTCCAGAACTTTGGCCGCTGGGTTAATCGCTTTCAGTCCCGCTACATCCGTTGGTATATAGCTGGCGTTGATCAGTAATAGGGGATGCTGAGACACAGCCGTGAGTCCAGCGGCCGTGTCATAGTCCGTCAATGCCTTGACTAACCGCATGCCGGTTTCCATTGGGCCTTGGGCCATATCATTGGCAATGTTGGCAACAAATTCTGGGTTCGTATCCGGTAAAAAAAAGGCGTTGCTCACAAACCCCACGGTGGTTTGTTCAAAGTTGGCATCCATTGCAGCAAGCGTTTGTTCTAGCCGATCTTGATCAGTGACTTCGTTAGGTTGTCGCAGCGTGTCGACGCCCACAATTAGGATTGAGTCGGGTCCTGATAGCGCGCGAGCAATCTCCACCACCACGGGTCCACCCATTGAATGTCCCACTAGCACCACTTCTTTTGGGTTTATCTTTTCTATCAGAGGAACCACATCGGCGGCCACTTCACTGATGCTGGCCCGTGGGTCGGTGGGGGAGTCCCCGTGCTCCATTAAGTCGACATTTAGGATAGGGTAGCTTGAGGCAAAATATTCAACTTGGCTTTTCCAATAGGTGCGATCGCACATCCAACCATGAATGAACACAATCAGTGGACCACGGCTTTCGTCCATGAGATCAAAGGCCAGAGAGGGAGAACTTGGCGCCTCTGGCACCTCTTTACCACCGCAAGCTGTGATCAAAATGCTGAGTGTGACAATCAACAGAGCGAGAGGGTGCCGTGTTATCGGTTTCATAACGTGGTCCTTTTAACAAAAGCTAAGCTGAGAATTGAGTAAAAAAATATTAAAAACAGCGAATTATGAGTAATTTCTAATGTAATTTATGGAATCTGGCTCAGACTCAATTTTCAAACTAAACCTGAATGATATATCTTTAGTGCAATAGGGTATCGAAGTTGAGTGCCTGACTGAAGTAAATTTATGAGCGGGGGTTTGTCATGAAGGTTGTACGCAGTTTTTTTATTATGTTGACGCTGGGGCTAACGGCTGCAAGTCCGGTGTTGGCGCAAAGCTTGGACGAGATTGTCGTCACAGCCCAAAGACGGGCCCAAAGCCTACAGGAAGTTCCGGTGGCGGTTTCCGCGTTCTCTGAAGAAGATCTGGCTCGCATTGGGGCTACGGAAACGCTGGACATTGCCAAGGTAGTCCCGAATTTTGTTGCTCACAACAACACAGGTCTTGGTACCGCAAATACCTATTCTCTCCGGGGGCTCAACAACACTGAGTCCATTGCCACCTTTGATCCACCGGTGGGCACCTATGTGGACGACTACTTCATCCAACGTCAAAACGCTAACAACTATGCGTTGTTTGATATCGATCGGGTAGAGGTGCTTCGAGGACCTCAAGGTACGTTGTTTGGTCGTAATACCACCGGTGGGGCGGTGCGGGTTATTTTGGCTGAACCGGCTGAGGAGTTTGGGGGGTACTTCGAAGCTGGCGTGGGGCGTTTCGATCGATATCATCTACGCGGAGGCTTGGACATCCCAGTATCTGAGAATTGGAAAACCAAAGTCTCAGCTTATTGGATTAATGATGATGGCTTTGTTGAAAACCTAACAACTGGACAAGATGGCATTAACTTTGAGGATAACATTGGTGTCCGTGCACACAGTTTGGCCACGTTGAGTGAAAAAGTCAGTTGGGATGCATCGGTTACCTATATCAATTCCGAACACGCCAATTTGTTTAATCGAGCCGACGAAGACGGAGATCGATTTACCCGAACGGGTTTGTTACGTGGTTTTGCGCCCTTAAATGGCTCTCTCACAGGTAGAAAGCAAGACTTTGGTTTGGGTAATAAGACAGAG
>JBCCFQ010000141.1:0-7653 GCA_039029655.1 Pseudomonadota bacterium
CAAAAGAGGACTTGTAGATAAAGGGGATACTGAGCTCTCCGGTAATCTCTTTAAGCGCCCCAGCCGTGTCCAAAGCAAGCTGCTCGCTCTCGATGACACAGGGACCGGCGATAACAAAAAAAGGTCGATCCAAACCGACCTCGAAATCACACAGTTTCATGCTTCAGCCGCCTCTGGCAACTGTTGCTCATGGTGACGCCTAGCGGCCCTCACAAAACCGGAAAACAAAGGGTGCCCGTCACGGGGGGTTGACGTGAATTCTGGATGAAACTGGCAGGCCAAAAACCAAGGATGATCTTCAAGCTCCACCATCTCGACCAAACCATCGTCTGACCTGCCGCTAAAGACCATGCCATGCTTCTCAAATTGGGTCATATATGTGTTGTTGAATTCAAAACGATGACGATGCCGCTCCATGATGGCCTCGGCCCCGTAAACCTCATGGGCCAAAGTCCCCTTTTGCAAATGCGATGTCTGGCTACCCAAACGCATGGTGCCACCAATGTCGGAATTTTCGTCTCGCAGTTCAACGCTTCCCGATTGGTCTCGCCATTCTGTGATCAAGCCAATAACGGGATGGGCAGAGGTAGAATCGAACTCTGTGCTATTGGCATCATCCAAGCCAACAACATGGCGGCCATATTCAATAACCGCTATTTGCAAGCCAAGACATATACCCAAATACGGTATCCCGCGCTCTCGCGCCAGTTTGACCGCCATGACCTTACCCTCGGTACCCCGCTCTCCAAATCCCCCAGGGACCAAAATAGCGTCCATGTCCTCCAGGCAACCAGCACCGGATTTTTCCAGCTCTTCGGCTTCAATATAGTGGACATTCACACGGGTGCGGGTATGAATCCCCGCGTGGGTTAGCGCCTCGGTGAGAGAAATGTAGGAATCCTTCAAATGCATGTACTTGCCTACCATGGCGATGTCCACCGTGGCGTCGGTGTTTTTCTTACCATCCACCACTCGGTTCCATTCGGACAGGTCTGCGGTTGGCAAATCCATGCCAAAGCACTCCACCACAATTTTATCCAGACCCTGTTCGTGGAGCATCGCGGGAATCTTGTACAAGTCATCCACATCAGGACAGGAAATCACTGCCCTTTCGTTCACATTAGTGAACAAGGCAATCTTTGCTCGTTCATCTGCGGGTAGCGGGTCTTCGGCGCGACAAAGAACAATGTCTGGCTGTATACCAATGGACCGCAGCTCTTTTACGGAGTGCTGGGTAGGTTTGGTTTTTATCTCGCCGGATGTGGCGATATAGGGCACCAAAGTCAAATGCATGTAGACCACATGATCCCGGCCCTTTTCCACGCCAAATTGCCGAATGGCCTCTAGAAATGGCAGGGACTCAATGTCACCCACCGTACCGCCAATTTCCACCATACAAACGTCAGCGTCTCCCGCACCGAGCTCGACGCTGCGCTTGATCTCATTGGTCACATGGGGAATCACCTGAACCGTGGCACCCAGATAGTCACCACGCCTCTCCTTAGCAATCACGCTTTCGTAAATTCGCCCTGTGGTGAAATTGCTATTTCGTCCGGTGACGGTTCGAACAAAACGCTCGTAATGACCGAGATCCAGATCCGTTTCAGTGCCATCTTGGGTGACAAATACTTCGCCGTGCTGGAAGGGGCTCATTGTCCCCGGATCAACGTTCAAATAGGGGTCCAATTTGATCATGCTCACTGACAGGCCGCGCGCTTCTAAAACTGCACCCAGGGAGGCAGATGCAATGCCTTTGCCCAGAGAAGAAACAACACCACCGGTGATAAAAACGTAACGAGTCATGAAGGGATCCGCCTAAAAAAAATCGCGGCCAAACCGGGCCGCAAGACGGAATAACAAATTACCAGATTCGCGTTAGGACCACAATCTAGATTGCCAAAGAGACCTCATAATCACGCTCCCATTTGAAGCGCCAGCCCTCACTGGCTGGAGCGCAGGCCACAGCCGCGTCATGCCACAAATCCGCTACGGCCACCAGTTTGTCTTGGGAGTAAATCAAAGGTACCCACCCGCGGACCCAGGGAAATACACCGTGCTCTTGAAACATCTTTTTGAGATCCCGACCTGGACCTTGGGCCTGGGGCCGAATGGTCTCCCCTCCCTGCCGAAACGACACGGCTAAGGGCCAACTGAGCTTGCTTGGATCGATGGAGCCCCCACTGGATTGTAAACACAACCGTCCGATACCCCCCAAATCCAAGGTGTCACTGGGGCCGTGCCAAGTCAATTCCGAGCCCGGGACCGCCGGAGACACATCGGTTAGCAAAAGATGGTTACGATATCGTCGCAAACAGACGTCAGACCAAGCCACAGACGGCTGCCCGTCCATACGGGCGTTAAGCATGGTGCCTAGAATAGTTTGCATACGTCGCTGAGAGGGCATTTGGAAGCCCGAACGTCGGATCCAGAAACGCAGCAGATTGGCCTGTCGCTCTGGAGATAGCTCGGCCAAATCCCGGATCCGCAACATGTCTCCATCTGCCTTGACCACCTGGTAGTCAATTTCCGCCAAATTATCAAGTAGCCGCGAGGACTGCTGTGCATGGCGAGCTACACGATCTAAAGCCTCCACCGACCACCTTTGCGCCAGTAGGGGGAACACCTGGTGACGTATGAAGTTGCGGTCAAACCTCGGCTCGTCATTGCTGGGATCCTGAATGCTGGGCAGTTGATGAGTAGTGGCGTAGGCTGCGAGCTGATTCCGAGAAAGGTCTAGCAGAGGTCTGTGCAAGCGACCGGCCCCGAGGGGACGACAACTAGGCATCCCCATCAAACCCAGCGAACCGGCGCCCCGAAGCATCCGCATAAACAGCGTCTCTCTTTGATCATCCAGATGGTGTGCCAACAACAAAACATCTCCGGGCTTGAGAAACCCTTGGAATGCTGCATACCGGGCCATCCTGGCCGCATCTTCCGGAGACTCTCCCTGACTTTGATTGACCTCCACAATCAAGGTTTGGTGGGGCAAGCCCAGCTCGGCCGCATAATCGACACAATGATCCGACCAACTGTTGGCGTCTGGATGCAAGCCGTGATTAATGTGTAGGCTGACCACAGGAATTTCAGTGATATGTGTTTTACACAGATGCAAAAGCACAGTGGAATCTAGGCCACCACTAAGGCCTACGACGTATCGAGTCGTCTCAGGAAACTCCGAGAGTTGATCAACAAAGTGTTGGCCGATGTTCACCATGGGTATCACCCAACATCAACGCTTTAAGACTCTTTAAAGGCACCGAAAGACACAATCTTATCGTGACGTTTCTGCAGCAGTTCTTCTTCTGACAATGCCTCAAGACTTTCCAGTTGAGCCAGTAATTCGTTTTTTAGACTTTCTGCCATAGCTTCTGGGTCTCGATGAGCACCACCTAGGGGTTCCCCAATGACGCTGTCAATAAGCTTGAGCTCTAGATTGCGATCTGCCGTAATACCCATGGCTTCTGCCGCATCTTTAGCCTTTTCGGGACTCTTCCACAAAATCGATGCGCAACCTTCAGGAGAGATCACCGAATAAACGCTGTATTCCAACATCAAGACCACATCGCCCACACCAATTGCAAGGGCACCACCCGAACCACCCTCACCAATCACTGTGCAAATGATAGGTACCTTAATTCGAGACATCTCGAACAAATTGCGAGCGATGGCCTCACTTTGGCCCCTTTCTTCAGCCCCAACACCAGGATAAGCCCCCGGTGTATCAATAAACGTAATGACCGGGAGACTAAAACGTTCCGCCAAGTGCATTAAGCGCAGCGCCTTTCGGTAACCTTCCGGCTTGGGCATGCCAAAGTTCCGTCTCACTTTGGATTTTGTATCCCGCCCCTTTTGATGACCTATGACCATAACTGGGCGGCCCATGAGTCTCGCCATACCACCGACGATGGCGGGATCATCTGCAAAGGCACGATCACCGTGTAACTCTCGGAAGTTGGTGAAGATTCGATCGATGTAATCGTTCGTGTAGGGACGCTCTGGGTGTCGAGCCAGTTGAGCGATCTGCCAGGGGGTTAGGCTGGAGAAAATATCTGTGGTCAACGCCTCACTTTTAGCGCTTAGGCGTTCGATTTCCTCACCGATATTGATATTGCTGTCGTCCGTAACGTAGCGCAGCTCTTCGATTTTTGCTTCCAATTCAGCGATGGGTTGCTCGAAATCCAAAAACTTTAGATTCATCTGCCAATGAGCCCCGTGGTTTTAAGGGTGCAACATTAGCTGGAGATTCTTGGAGTTACAAGCTTAAACCGCCATTTTGGTTTTGCTTATATCGAATCCGCACACGGTCCCGTCCAACCATGTCCGTTAGACGGCGAAGCAGTTCCCGGGTTGGCTTCACCGACCAACTTTCATCGAACCGCATCATCACTTCTGCATCACCCCTTTGATACTGAACTGCAATACCACACTGACCATTTCGAAACGGGCCAAGAGTCTCCTGGAGACTAGACACCAAATCCTGATTTTGCTCCGATTCACTCCATTGAATGACAATGCCTTGGGCATTCTTTTCGCGTACCGTGTCAACGTCACTCATACGCCGGGCGGTAACTCTCCAACCACCAATGAACTCATCAAAACCAAGATTCCCCTCAACCGCAATGACACTGTCCTTAGCGATGATGTGGCGATAATTATTGTAGGTCTCCTCAAACAAATTAACCTCAATGCGCCCAGTATGATCGTCCAGCGTTAAGCTGGCTCGATTGCCTCGTTTTTTTACATCCAACACCAAACCTGCAACCACCACTTCGCGACCACCCCGACCAAAACTCTTGCCCTGAGAACTCTCTGGTTGTTCGGAAATAAGCGTACCAATCCTGGCACTAACAAAGTTAGATAAGTCCTGTTCAAACTCTGCTATTGGGTGACCGCTTAAAAACAACCCTAAGGTCTCTCGCTCGGCAGCCAGCAAGTAGGACTCGTTCCAGTCTGGTTGTGGCACAAGTGGTGGATAGCGTTCATCCTTGATGTCAGTACTCAGCCCAAACAAGTCCGACTGACCAGCCTCAGAAGCCCGAGCCTTTTGTTCCGCATTGCGGATAGCGTCCCCGAGACCGTACATCAGCGTGGCTCTGTTCTCTCCTAGAGAATCTAAAGCACCTGCCTTAATTAACGCCTCAAGGACACGTCGATTCGATTTGTGCAAGTCGACTCTTCCACAAAGCTCGCCCAAACCTACAAATGGACCCTGTTCCTTACGATTTTCAGTCACACATTCAATAGCTCCATGACCAACACCTTTGATGGCCCCTAGCCCGTAACGAATACTGCGGTCTCCGGAAACAGTGAACTTGTATTGTGAGTGATTCACATCCGGAGACAAGACTTCCAAACCCATGGATTTGCACTCGTCGATTAAGGTGACCACTTTATCGGTGTGATCCATATCCGCCGACAAAACAGCAGCCATAAACGCGGCAGGATAATGAGTTTTGAGCCAAGCCGTTTGGTAAGACAATATGGCGTATGCGGCAGAGTGAGATTTATTGAATCCATACCCAGCAAACTTCTCGATGATGTCGAAGATTCGTGCGGCAACCCGAACCTCAACACCATTCTTTTCAGCACCATCTAAAAACACACTCCGTTGTTTAGCCATTTCTTCGGGCTTCTTTTTACCCATAGCGCGTCGTAATAGATCTGCGCCGCCTAAGGTATAACCGGACAAGACCTGAGCGATTTGCATGACCTGCTCTTGATACAAGATCACACCGTAAGTGGGTTTCAAGATGTGTTCCAAACTTGGATGCAGGTAATCCACCGTCGCCGTTTTGTCGTGTTTACGTTGAATGAAATCATCTACCATTCCCGATTGCAGCGGCCCTGGTCTAAACAAAGCCACCAACGCGACGATCTCATCAAACACATCGGGTCTAAGCCGTTTGATTAAGTCCTTCATACCGCGGGATTCAAGCTGAAAAACCGCGGTTGTCTCACACGCTTGTAACAGCTTGTAACACTCACCATCGTCCATGGGGATTTTCCCAATATCTATGGGTTCTTGTTGCTTTGACAACCGTTTTGAATTGATAGTCTCAAGAGCCCAGTCGATAACGGTAAGTGTTCTCAAACCCAAAAAGTCGAACTTAACCAGCCCCGCTGCTTCAACATCATCCTTGTCCAGCTGGGTGACACTTTGGTCTCCTCCGGGTTCGCAATACAGTGGCGTAAAGTCAGTCAGGCCTGAAGGTGCGATGACAACGCCGCCTGCGTGTTTCCCAGCGTTTCGAACCAAGCCCTCCAACGGTCGGGCTAAGTCTATTAGGCCACGGACATCTTCCTCATCTTCGTAAAGTTGCAATAGCTCCTTGTCGTCTTTCAGCGCTTTGTCGAGAGTGATCCCAATCTCAAACGGAATGAGTTTCGCAATTCGGTCGCAAAAACCATAAGGATGACCTAATACCCGACCCACGTCCCGCACCACAGCTTTCGCCGCCATGGTGCCAAAGGTAATAATCTGAGACACACGATCCTTGCCATAGCGTTGCGCAACATAGTCAATCACTCGGTCTCTGCCTTCCATGCAAAAATCGATATCAAAATCCGGCATGGATACCCGTTCGGGATTCAAGAAGCGCTCAAACAGCAACTCATGTTCAATAGGATCAAGATCCGTGATTCCCAAAACAAAAGCCACCAAAGAGCCCGCCCCAGAACCTCGACCAGGACCAACCGGGATATCGTTCTCTCGGGCCCAACGAATAAAATCCGCAACGATTAAGAAATAGCCGGCAAAGCCCATATTGATAATGGTCTTGAGTTCTGTGGTTAACCTTTCGTTATAGACCTGTTCGCTACCCTCTGGAACTCTCTTGTCTAACTCTTGCTTGGATACGACTTGCAGATAAGTTTCCGGTGTGTGCCCGTCAGGCACCGGAAAGTCCGGCAACACACTCTTACCAAGGGTCAGTTCCAACGTACACCGAGCGGCAATCTGTAGGGTGTTTTCCAATGCTTCAGGCACATCGTCGAACAATTCCGCCATTTCTTCCGGCGTTTTCAAATATTGCTGCTTGGTGTAGCGGCGCGGTCTCGCAGGATCCGCTAAGGTATACCCATCATGAATACACACTCGGACTTCATGTGCCTGAAAATCCGTGGGTCGCAAGAAGCGCACATCGTTGGTTGCCACCACGGGAGTGTTGCTCTCGGCGGCCAACGCTACTGAGGCGTGCACACAAGCCTCATCGTTTTCCCTGCCACAACGCTGCAACTCTAAGTAGAATCGACCCGGAAACACGCTGCACCAGTGATCTAATTGCTGACGCGCCACGTCGTGTCTGTTGGAAAGCAAACTGTGGCCGATGTCTCCGAAAGCAGCGCCGGACAATGCAATCAAACCGGAGCAACTGTCCTCAGTCAAATCTGAGAGCTTAAGCGTTGGTAAGCCACCTTGCTGTCCGCCAACATAAGCCTGGGTAAGCAGTCTTGAAAGATTCAGATATCCCTCCCTGTTCATGCACAACAGGGTGAGTACCGCGACGCCATCCGCCTCTTCGTCCCCAGCGATCAACACATCGGTACCGATGATGGGCTTAATGCCGTTTTGAATTGCCGCTCGATAAAACTTAACCAGAGCAAACAGATTACTGCGATCGGTCAAGGCAACGGCAGGCATGGCTTTGTCCTGCA
>JBCCFQ010000142.1:0-7647 GCA_039029655.1 Pseudomonadota bacterium
CTGCATGGTTGGACTTAGATTCATTCTTTACATTCATTTCTGTAATGACAGAAATATATGAAATTTACACCCATTTGGCAATCCCCGGGGGTGCAAAAACTGTGTTATGTAATCTGCGGGGCACCCACAAGCTTCCCACCAAATCTGAGACGAGTATCTTTTTGATAGACGACTAGCGGCTTTGGGTAAAACGGGTTTGTGTCATAATGGTTGGAATAACTTCGGAGCACGCATCTATGAAACGAGAAGATATCGTTAAGGATTGGCTGCCTCGGTATACCGGGATGCCGTTAGACAAATTTGGCGACTATGTGCTTCTGACCAATTTCGACAATTATGTCGTTCAATTTGCGGAGCAGTTTGGTTGTGAAGTCTATGGAATGGACAAGCCCATGAAAGCGGCCACCAATGATGCCGGGGTAACCATAATAAACTTTGGTATTGGTTCGGCGAACGCAGCCACCATTATGGATCTCCTCAGTGCCAGACCCACACGGGGCGTTTTATTTCTGGGCAAGTGTGGGGGCTTACGACAGTCCACAGAAATCGGTCACTTCATACTGCCCATTGCTGCCATACGCGGCGAGGGAACCAGTGACGACTATTTTCCACGAGAGGTTCCAGCTTTACCATCCTTCAAGTTACATAAGTTTGTCTCGGAAAAACTCAAGGAACGCAACCTTGAGTATCGAACAGGTGTGATCTACACCACAAACCGTCGCGTGTGGGAACATGATCAAAGGTTTCTTGCAAGATTGCAGTCTATGACCGCCATTGGTGTGGATATGGAAACCGCCACGCTGTTTATCGTTGGTCATCATAATGAGATTGCCAGAGGCGCATTGTTGTTGGTGTCGGACAAGCCCACTACTCCTGAAGGCATAAAAACAGAGGCTAGGGACAAAGAAGTCACAGCATCCTGGGCCAGAACCCACTTGCAACTCGGCATAGACGCTATGACGGAGTTAGGAATCCGAGGCGAGAGAATTAAGCATTTCAGATACTGATGCGTTGTTGCAGTATTCCTTTCCTTTGGTTCGATGTGGTGCGCCAAATCATTATGCCCGCAACCGCAACTAAGACGACCACAAGTCCGTACTGGAAATGACTCGCAAAGTGCTCGGACGTCGTGTGAAACCACCGCCGGGTAAATTCCGTCGTCAGATTAAAGCCGCTGTGTAGTCCCGCCGCCATCCAACAGCTACCAGACCCATTGTAGACAAGCGCGAAGATAACGCTTAAGCAAAGCAACGCCAAGAACCAAATGGAAAACGTGTTTTCTACTACCACGTGAGTGAGGGCAAAGATCAAAGCGCTAATGAACACTGACAGCAGTAGTCGTTTGGTGTGAATGAGCAGCGTCAAAAATATCAAACCTCGGAACAGGATTTCTTCTACAGAGCTTACCAAGGTCACTAAGAATCCTAAGTACCCCAACTCCATAGCTTCCATGCTTGTGGCTAGATTGAGGTTCATGCTTTGAAAAGGGAGTGTAGCTATCAGCGCCACCGCCACCAGCAGGGCGCCAAAAAAAATCCCTTTAACAAAAAATTGAAGAGTACCTAGCGAAAAGCCACAGGTATCGGCATCTAGACCGTGAAGCTTCCGCTGTAGTGCCTGTGCAAATAGCAACATCAAAGGCAGCATTAACAGATAGGTCACAAGGGCCGCCTCTAGACCAAATCGCCGATCCACCAGATCTCCTAGTTTAAGCATGCCCTGAAAAATGGTGAGACCACCCACCAGACTAAGGCTTAAGGCGATGAGGATCTTTGACAGAGTCGAATACATGGAGTGTTAGGTGGTAGACATAGGGTTTTTGAGTGACTACTCTCGAATCGTTTTCAGGAGTTGACCATGGATCTTAACCACCTACGCGACAAACTCACAACACTGGACAGTGAGATCATTGCCTTGATTGCGAAAAGGCAGGACATTGTTCAGGAAATCGGGCGAAGTAAACGTGCCAAGAAACAGGGTACTCGGGACTATGCTCGGGAGAAAGTTGTGTTGGATTCTGCCGCCGAGGCGGCTCGCCAAGTTGGCGTGACGCCCAAGTTGGCCAAGGAGATTATGACCCTACTCATAGAGTCATCGCTGAGCGTTCAAGAACAGCAAAGTGTGGCTGCCGAAGGGCGTGGAGAAGGTAAAACGGCTTTAGTGATTGGTGGGGCCGGTAAGATGGGCGGCTGGTTTTGTCGTTTCCTACGTTCTCAAGGTTATCAAGTGGACGTCGGTGATCCTGGTTCTCCGGACGATATGGATTGGCAGAACTCGGACCTTCCTCATGACTTGATCGTCGTGGCGACGCCTTTGGGCACCACGCCTGAGGTACTGATGGAGCTTGCTCGACGCAAGCCCAATGGTCTGATCTTCGATCTAGGGTCACTCAAAAGTCCACTAGACGCAGGGTTTCAAGCCCTTAAGTCGGCAGGCTGTTTTGCAACGTCAATTCATCCAATGTTTGGTCCAGACACGGAATTGCTTTCAAAAAGACATGTGGTATTTGTGGACTTAGGGGTGGCGGAGGCGACAACGGAAGCCAAGGCACTGTTTGGTTCCACCATGGTGGAGCCGGTTGATATGACATTGCAGGATCATGATCGGCTCATTGCCTTTATCTTGGGGTTGTCCCACGCACTAAACATCAGTTTCTTCACCGCCTTGGCGCAAAGTGGAGAAAACGTTCCGCGTTTGGCGCAACTGTCTAGCACGACATTTGATGCTCAGCTTAGCGTGGCCCATGCAGTCTCCCAAGAGAGTCCCCATCTTTACTATGAAATCCAAGCGCTAAATCCTCACGGTGGGGAAGCTCGAACTGCGTTGTTCAATGCAGTATCTCGACTGAATGAGGTCATCAGCGATTCTGATGAATCCGGTTTTGTTGATTTGATGCAATCCGGCCAGCATTACTTTTTGCAACGTGCCAAGGTGGAATCAGCATAAGCCTTTGTAATTCAAGGCACTAACTCAGTTCAGATGGCAGAAGAGCCGGGCTGCTGACATTTTCCATCAATTGCCTTACTCTGTGTTTCTTTCGGGTGACAACTAAAAAAAGAGAGACCCGCGTGAATCTTTACAAGTGTTTGTGCATCACACTGTTTTTCCTCAGTTCAGCAAGTCAAGCAATAGAAATAGAACATCCTGAAATCGCTCTAACCGGCATCGGATTTGACATCTCGGTGACGGATTTTGGGGAGAGCGATTTAATGCTTAAGTCGGGGGATCGGCGTTATCCCGGCGAGGTTGTCGATGATAAATTGGTCTTTAAGGATGTCATCATCCCTGAGTCCGGCACCGCAAGTTTGGCCTTGGAAAGGAATGGGCAAACCGTTGAACAAATGGAAATGCGTTCGGTGCCTGGTTGGACATCTATTTTGCCTCCTTTGGTGGCCATTGCCTTGGCTTTAATCTCACGAAGCGTGATTCCCGCATTGTTTGCCGGTGTCTGGGTGGGCGCTTGGTCTCTTACCGGTTTTTCCCTACAGGGACTTTTCACCAGCATGTTGGGGAGTTTTCAACGCTTTGTGGCACAAGCCGTGGCGGATCCCGACCATGTCACCATTATGTTGTTCACTTTTATGATTGGCGGCATGGTGGGCGTGGTGTCTCGCAATGGCGGTGTGCATGCTCTGGTGGCCAAGATAGTGCTGTGGGCCAAGAGCCCGCGGCGAGGACAATTCACCACCTGGTTACTGGGTACGGTGATTTTTTTCGATGATTACGCCAACACATTGATTGTGGGTAACACAGCAAGACCCGTCACCGACTCCTTGCGTGTATCTCGAGAAAAGCTTGCCTATATTGTGGATTCCACCGCTGCACCGGTAGCCACGGTGGCGGTAGTTACCACTTGGGTTGGTTTTCAGATTGGTGTGATCAAAGACAGCGTCGCCAGTCTTGGGTTGGAACAAACGGCTTTTGAGCTGTTTTTATTGTCCATCCCTTACAACTTTTATCCCTTACTGGCCATCTTTTTTGTCTTGGCCATCATATGGTCTCGTCTGGACTTTGGTCCCATGTATCACGCGGAAAAACGTGCCCGGGAGACCGGGCAAGTAACAGCACCTGATGCGCAAGTGTCCGATGACGCAAATGATCCAGCCCTGCAGCCCGAAGAAGGTATTCCACTTCGATTGATCAACGTTTTGCTGCCGGTCTTGGTGTTAGTAGGTTCCGTCTTTGTTGGGTTAATTTACACAGGATCGTCTCCTGACAACGAGTCAGCATGGGACATCATCAAAAACGCAGACTCATACCAGGCATTAATGTGGGCCTCATTACTGGCCGTAGTCACCGCCATGCTGCTTAGCGTTGGACAACGCATATTAACTTTGAATGAAGCCATTGAGGCTTGGTACGCCGGCGTCAAATTTATGTTTTTTGGTTTGATTGTTTTGGTCCTGGCTTGGGCTTTGTCCTCGGTTGCAGAGGTTGTTCATACTGCAGACTTTCTAGTCTCCGTCCTCGGCGACAAAATCGACCCGGGGCTGTTGCCAATGATGATTTTTGTGTTGGCCGCGATGGTGGCATTTGCTACGGGTAGCAGCTGGGGTGCCATGGGTATCTTATCGCCCCTGGTGTTACCGCTAACTTGGGCGGTATTGGGTAATACGGATATGCAAGGTGCAGAACACATGCATATTTTTTACTCCTCAGTCGCCAGCGTGTTGGCGGGTGCCGTATGGGGCGATCATTGCTCGCCCATTGCGGATACAACCATCCTCTCTTCTTTGGCCAGTGGTTGCGACCTGATTGATCACGTGAAGACCCAACTGCCTTATGCGCTGCTGGTGGGGCTGGTAGGAATTTTCTTAGGCTCACTGCCGGTTGGTTTCGGTCTCCCGGTTTGGGTTCCCTACGTTTTGGGCGCACCTATACTGCTGGGTGTTCTGTTCTTATTAGGGAAGCCTACTGAACCGGAGTTAACTGGGGCTAAGGTGAACAGCTAGACAAAGTAGCTAGTCCAAATACTTGTAGTACTCGATACCTGTGTCGGTGAAGTCCTGCCGGTCGTTTTCACCTACGTGATCGATCACAAAGGCTTTGGCCGGGCGAAACTCCAAAGGTCCAGGGTCGCCATCGTCGTGTAGTTTCTCGTACTGTTCTTGGCTCAGATCAACCTTGGGTTCAAAACTCTCTGCAAAGTGAATCTTTGACGCCGCTTCCTGCCAGTCATGAACCACTTCCATGGGAATGACTTCTGCCGCATCGCCACTACCGTAACCAATGGCTAAGATTTCTTGATTGTCCAATGAAACGTGGCGCCCAACGGCGTCTTCGAAGCCGGCGGCCATCCAGCCAAACAATGCGCCGGAATAGATATTCCCCACGTGCATCATAAGGTCGCTACCCAGACTCATTTTGTTACTCACCACGTCACGGTATGCGCTGGTCTTTCTATAAGCACGTAACACTTGCATGGTGAGGGGATATACATCCTGATCCACAGTGCCTTGCTCGGTCAGAGAGTGAATATCGGGGGATGCGGTCATTTCTTGGACCATGTCCACCATCGCCACGTCGGCGAGTTTGCAGTAATCCTCTAGCTCTAAGCGGCTTTGCTCCGAACCTAAGGCCAAACTCAATAAATGGGACATGGCCCAACCGGTTTCGGGCATGCGTCTATAGGGACGGTGCATAAAAACCGAGTGAAATTTTTCTAACACCCGATGACTGCCTTCTTCATGTCGCTCAAACATGTTTCGCATGGCGTGCAACACTTCATCCACATAACAGGTGGTGGAGTACTTACCATTGAATACGGGCAGATCTTGAATCTTTGCATTGATACGGGGTTTTTGATCTAAAAACCGGATAAAGGGTTTGCGAAAATCCGCGCCACGATAGTCCGAGGCGCTACCTGAGCGGGTCAAATCGATTTTTGCCAATCGAGGGTTGGCTTCAAGCAGCATGGCAATAGCGCCTGCGCCCTGGGTTTGTTCACCGGTGCTTCCTCTTGCGTATTCGGCAATATCTGAACACACGACGATGGCTTGGTCGCCAGGTTGTGCATCTGTACAGAGATAGCGTAACGCCGCTTTCATACCGTAAACGCCACCCAAACAAGCGTGCTTGAACTCCGGCACTTCGCAGTCTCGTGGCAATGGGGAATCACCCAAGGCTTGATTTACGATGCCCTTAACGATGATGGCGCCAGCGGAGTTGTCGATACTAGACTCTGTGCCTAGCCCTAAGAATTTGATTCGAGATGGATCTAAGTCGTAGTTCTCAATGAGTCGTAGGACCGCGTTGGCGGCTAGTGTATAGACGCCTTGCTCGGGACCGCACATACGAAAACTGTCACCAACCACCGCGTGGATTTTTGACCAGTCGTTGTCCGTCCATTTCGACCACTGCTCCAGATCTACCCGGTAAGGGGGCAAATAAAAACCGAAGCCGCTGATACCTACATTGTTTTTTGACATAACAGCATCCATGGGTCATTAGACCCGAGCAGGACTGAGTACGTTACACAATTTCCTCGCGAATTCAACATTTGCGCCCCTTCGACGCTTGGGTCTAACATGGCCACATTTCCTTGAATGCCGGAGTCTTCCATGGTTGCGCAGAGCACTTCAACGGTCCTGATGGTTCGACCGGTGGCGTTTCAAAGTAACCCACTGACCGCAGCCTCAAACTCCTTCCAAAATCATGATGCGGATGCCGCAATCGAGGTTGTTCAAGCCCAGGCCTTGGGGGAATTTGAAGGACTGGTGGCCGCATTGCAAAATGCCGGTGTTGAAGTGATTGTAGTAGACGATAAGCACGAGCCACACACCCCCGATGCGGTGTTTCCCAATAACTGGATCAGTACCCACAGCGACGGTACTGTGGTGACCTATCCGATGATGGCAAACAATCGGCGTCTTGAGCGACGGCGGGATGTGATGGATAAGGTACTGCCCCAGGCAGGTTTTGATATCGCCAAAATCGTGGACTTTTCTCCTGCTGAACGCAAAGAACAATTCTTGGAAGGGACCGGAAGCCTTGTACTGGACAGAGTGAATGGAATTGCCTACGCGTGTCTCGCACCTCGTACCCATCCAGCGGTGTTGGATAACTTTGCCTCTAGCCTTGATTACAAGGTCGTACTCTTCACCGCGGTCGATCGCCAAGGTCAACAGATTTATCATACCAATGTCTTAATGTGTATTGGCACAGGTTACTCAGTGATTTGCACACAGGCGATTGCTGATGAAGCAGAACGAGACCAAGTGCTTGATTCACTACATACCACTGGACATGAAATTGTTGACATCAGTTACGCACAACTGGAACAGTTTGCGGGCAACATGCTGGAATTGATGTCCGCTGAGGGTGATCGTCTATTGGCCATGTCTCAGCGTGCGGCGGACTGCCTAACAGCAGCCCAGAAAGAGGTGTTGTCCCAGTACGTAAATATCGTGTCAGCTCCCATCAATGTCATCGAAGACAACGCCGGTGGTAGCGTTCGTTGCATGCTGGCAGAGGTTTTTTTGCAAAAAGCCACTGATTTTTCTTGAATTTCCGGTTTTAGCCCCCATATACAAGTGATCGTCGGAGAGTTTTGCTTGTTTTATCGGTTCTAAACCGATGATTTGCTGTTGGTGTCCTCTCCGTGAAACGAAACATAAAGAGGAGAGAAACTTATGGCACGAGTGTCCA
>JBCCFQ010000143.1:0-7615 GCA_039029655.1 Pseudomonadota bacterium
CATGGAGAACTAAACAATGGTAGAAATCTATGAATAAGAAATTACTGTTACTGATTGGCGGGGTTGTGACCCTTGCCGGTATCGCGCTCATGGTCATGAGTCTTGGGGGCAGCGGTGGTCCAGGCAATCTTCGGTTACAAATCGAAACCAAACCTACCATCATGTCGGCCGCGTACAAAGTACACGCTAACAAAGAACTGAAAAGCGGGCGTTACTGGTTGGCGAAAGTTATGTTAACTAATGAGGGACCAGGCATCCTGGATGACGTGAGAGTGTCCTACCGAATTCCAAACTACGTGGATTGGACCACCCCACGTCCCTTTCCCAACGTGTTGGTCAACCAAACGATAGTAGACCTATTTTATCCTCGACTGCCTGCCCGGCTGGCGGAAAAACTCACCAACAGCACGGAACAGGTGGAAATCAAAATCAACTACACCACGGATGGTGAATCAAAAGAAGAGTTACGTCAGGTTGACTTTGAGTTAAAGGGTCGAAATGAACTGGTCTATACCACTATGGACCAAGACGAGATCGCTAACGTTTCTGATATGTACGAGAACACCGACCTGATTGCTTCATTTGTTACGCCCAACGATCCGGTGATTAAACATTTCACCCAACAACTTCAACAAAAAGTGCTAGGTGGCTCAACAGCCGGTGTTGTTGACACTCAAGAAGAAGTATTGAGGTTCATGGAGGGGCTATACCAGTATCAGCTGGCAGCGGGCATGGTGTACGGCGGTACATTGGGGTTACCCGAGCAAAGGGGAAACAGCTTTAGTATGGTTCAACACGTGCGTATGCCTAGAGAAGTGCTCACTGGTGAAGCGGGTCTTTGTATTGAGCTTTCCACACTCTTTGCCAGCGTTGCGTTGTCCGGTGGCCTCAAGCCGGTCATCTTCGTCACCCAAAGACATGCCTGGCCAGGTATCAAGATGCCCGATGGCAGCATCATACCAATTGAAGCCACGCGCATTGGTGGTGCGGGTATAGGTGGTAGTAAGAGCTTCGAAGATGCGGTCAAAGAAGGCTACGAAGAAATGCAGACCTTTTTCGCGGGTGGCGACCAGGGTATCGGCGCCGCCATCGGTTTGTTTGATATTGCAGCGTTACAATCCGCGGGTATCCAACCGCCGGAACTGCCATCCGATGCAAATTTAATCGCCCGGGTGGATGAAACCATGAAGAAACTCACCTCCGGCGGTTCGCAAAAGAAAAAGTCTCAGCCCAAAAAGCAAGTGGCTCGAAACTCAGGTGGCGGACAAAACAACAGCGGCGGTGGATCAAATAACGGCGGCGGCGGACGACAAGGCAGCAACGTTGCAGTGCCAGCAGGATTTCAGCCATACCAACACCCCACGGGCACCTTTAGCATGGGATATCCCAGTGGCTGGTCGGCTAGAACCAACCCATTCCCACAACAACTGCCCTTCTTGGCCGCCGCGTTTTCAGCCAATCCCAATCCATCGGTACCCGGGCCCGGCGCAGAGGTTTATGTCTTTGACGGATACAACGACCCATACGCGGCGTTAGATACCATCGCAATAGCCATACAAAGCGTGGGTGGCTACATGAATGCGGAGCCCGCCGGAGCCATTAACTTAAAGGGACGTCAGTACCAAATGTTCAACGGTGAGACAGGACTACCCACCGTTACGATTCACTGGCGAGGCTATTTTACCAATACAGGTAACCGCACCATTGGCATCGTTGTCTCAGCCCCCGCCGGTTATATGGACAACTACAATCAAATGCTCAGCCAAATTGCTGAAACCTTTGCCACACGATGAGGACGACCAATATGAAAACGAATCTAAACAGACTATGGGTTGTTGTCATTGCACTGATGGTGGGCGGCATGGTTCAGGCACAGAACGTCCAAACCATAAACCAGGAAGGAAAAATTGTGGTAGACAGGGTTGGCCGTGCGGATATGTCATTCAAGACAGAAATGAACGCCTCCAACTGGCAAAACTGGATGCAAACTTACGGCAATGCACAGCACGTATTGAAACGTGACATGAAGAGCGAGTTCTCCATCTACCACGTGAATGACTTTGCCATTACAAAAAACGAAGCTGATAGAAATTTCACCATGAGTTTCGCGGCAGACGGTGCCGGTGTCTATCGAGGCAACGACACCTGGGAAATGGAAATTGAAGAAGGTCGCGTCACCAAATTGAATGAAAAACAGTGGCTGCTTCAAATGACCCAAACCGACACTGGCGTTTTGATACAACAAAACTTCACCATTGAACTTCCAGAGGAAGTCAGCAGTTCCATCCAGGCAAAGGGAGAGCTTGGTGAGGATGTCATTCGATATGTAATACCTGGTTCTGCCGGTAGTAGCATGCCTATTTGGTATGGCGCACTACTCACTCTGCTCGGCTTAAGCGTTTTGGTGGCGGGGTTTCTCAAAAAGGAACCGCCGTTACTCAAGCAAGAGAATGCGATTCCTGTTTCCGATCAGAGTGTGGTTGGGGATGGCAGAGTGGTTGAGGGGGAGCGGCAAGAGGTGTGAATTCGGGCTTCGGGCTTCGGGCTTCGGGCTTCGGCAACATCGTCATCCTGCCGAAGGGCAGGATCCAGTAATACTGTGCCGCGAAGCGGCACCGAATCAATTCTTCAGTTCAATCGGTGTGTTTGAACAGTTTGAGCCGCTTCGCGGCACTGTATTGACTGGATCCTCCCATTCGCCAGGATGACGAAAGTGTAATCACACGCCAAAATAAACCTCGCCCATTGAACCAACCAATACTCCTTCGGCTCTTACTGCCGCAATACAAAAACGATTAAGTCAAAGCAGCAAAAAGAAAGCCAGCTGCTCATCCGTTTTCCCATTCGATTTTTAGGAGTATCCAACATGCGTAAGTCAGTTCAATCCGCGGTGCTTGCTGCCGCGGCGGCCGTCGCCACAATTCCTGTGGTGGCAACCGCCGATAACAAGTCTCGTTCAATTCCTTCTGTTGTTGTTACCGTTGAAAACGCTGCACCTGCTCGAGGCGCGTTTCAAACCCCTTTCTGGGTGGGTATTCATGACGGCTCTTTTGATATCTACGACCGAAACGTTCCTCTGGGTGCCGATGGACTGGTACCTGCACCCGCCGTTGAACGTTTAGCCGAAGACGGCAACACTGGTCCTATCAGTGATGAATTTTCAATCTCTCAACCTAGTTCCCCCCAAGCCACCATCATTGCTCAAAGTGGTCCATTTGCTCCAGGCGACACCAGCTCTGTGACCTTGCAGGTAGATCCGGACTACGATCGTTACTTTAGCTACGCTTCCATGGTTATCCCTAGCAACGACGCGTTTATTGCTAACGGTAGCCCTCTCGCTCACCAGCTATTTGATGACCGTGGTCGCTTTGTAGGATCTCGATTCTCCGTGGCCGGAACCGAAGTACTTGACGCAGGAACAGAGTTCAACGATGAGCTGGCAGAAAACACCGCGTTCTTGAACCAAGGTGGTCCTGACATTGGTGTCACTGAAGACGGAGTTGTTGTACTACATGAGGGCCTTCGCACAGACTTGGCATTCCCCAACGGTGTGCTTTCCCATCCCGTGTTTGGGTTCGCAGACTTCTTGGCACCCACCTATCGCGCTGCCGACTTCTCCTTCCGATATGTTGATCTTGGTCGAAACAACTTTTTCCGCTCGCGTCTAAATGCGCGCCAAGAAGTTTCGGCTAATTTGGTGGAAAGCCGAGGGCGTGGGGAGGCCTTTGCCGTTTCTCGCCGGGGCGAACAACTGTCTATCCGCATTATCTTCAACCGACTGAGCGGGCCCGTAACCATGGCTCACTTACACAACGCCGCTGAAGGCAGCAATGGCCCGGTTGTTGTGAACCTTGGCGACGGCATCAGAAGCAATTCAGTGCGCGCCACCATCAGTGCCCACGATGTAGTCGGCCCCTTGGCAGAAGGTGATGACCCATTTTTGAATCTTCTCAACGAGCTTGCCGCAGGCAATATCTACATCAACCTCCACACCGCTGAAAATCCAGCCGGTGAAATTAGGGGTCAGTTGACACTGCGATAAAAACAATGCGCCTCCAAGCATTATTGTTAAGACAGCCGGTTCCGCCGGCTGTCTTTTTTTCGCCTGCGAACCTAGCGTCAGGTGCCGGGCTCCAATTCGGTTCAACGGACATCAAATTTGCCGTTTTTTCTCGTGATAAATCACCGGAAATCCGGTCTTTTTCAGAGAGTTACATTTCTTTAGATGTAGCAAGAAAAAACCCGCAATTTCCATGATCAAATTTGAACCCACAACCCCCGACGCCGCTCTTACTGGGCAATTGAGAAACAGGCAGGCCAGCTCGGTGGATGACATAGACGAACCCAGGGGTAAGTACCCTCACGATCGTGTGGATCGTGTGCTGATCGAGCAGATCGCTAAAGATCGACGATCGGATGCCCTTGAGACGCTATATCGTCAATATCAGCCCCGAATGATTGGCTTCTTACGCCGTTTGACTCAAGACGACAATCTGATCGAAGACGTCTACAACGAGGTCATGCTCCAGATATGGAACAAGGCTCACCAATATAAGGGCTCTTCAAAGGTATCCAGCTGGATTTTTTCCATAGCATATCGGGCGTGTTTAAAGATGTTGAAAAAACAGCAACGAAAGCAAGAAATCGTGCAGGCACTGGGGGATTGGTTTTCTGCACTGGGAGCGTCAAATGAATCAGCAGAATCAGACTCTAATGACGTCATTGGCAAAGCCATCAATACCCTTAAACCTAATCACCGTTTGGTGGTAGAACTTTGTTACTTTCAGGGTTACTCCACCGAGGAGATTAGTCAGATTGCTGGTTGTCCGGTTAACACGGTCAAGACTCGGCTATATCACGCCAGGGCAAAAATAAAGTCATTCATCGAAGATGCTGGCGGACTAGACACATTAGGGGAAGCACGATGAGCACCCAGACACAACACGTGTTTGAAGAACACGTCGCCGACTATATTAACGGGCACTTATCGGGCATCGCCCTACAAGAATTCGAACAAGCGCTGGCCACAGATAAGGTTTTGCAAGACATGGTTCGCTTAGAGCAAGCTATTCAATCGTCCGTGCGTAGTCACGCCACCCAGTCAGATCGGCTGCCAGACTTTGGCAAGTTGGAGAGAAAGATCAATGGCTCATATCGACGATGGCTGAATTGGGTAGTCCCGACAACAGCCCTTGCAGCATTGGTGTTGACCGTTGCCATGGTTTTTGAACCGTCAAATCAAATAGACGCTCAGTTTGAAAATCAACACTACACATTGACCGACCAACCAGCGCAGCATGAAACCAAGGCAATTCGTATCATTATGTCTGACGAAGTCAGTGATAATGACATAGAACAGCTATTCCAGACTCATGACTTAAAAATACTCAAAAGATATCCACCCACAAAAGCATTTGATGTTGAACTGGGCTCCGATACCAAGATTTTCTTGCTTGAGCAAGATACCCGAGTTCAAACCATTAGACAGATCCAATGAACACAGTAACTTGTAAACTCTATCAACTGTTGGCCGTAATCATAGCCATTGGCTTGTCGGCATGCTCGGTCACACCGGCGGACTCCGTCTTTAGCGACGTCCAACAGACTACTGAGCCGCTGTTGGTCGTCATTGATGACCCACGCAATGAACGCCGTAAGTTGGGTGCCGCGGGTCCTGGTTATACGTTTCAATCAAGCTATGACAATGACCCAGCACTAGCTCGCGCAGCGAAAGCCGTCGCGGAGGACCATGCGGTTGAGGTGGTGACCGAATGGCCCTTGAAGAGTCTGAATGCCCATTGTTTAGTCATAGAAAAACCCAGCGCTCAAATCATTAAGAGTCTAGAGCAAGACGAGCGAGTTCGATGGGTACAACCATTGAATTCTTTTCAGCTAAACATCGATCCTGTCGATTTCGTCCATAGCTCCAATAAAGATGACTCCATTGCCAATCAGTTCGTTTCTGAATTCGAAGAACGTGGTCGCAACGTAAGAATCGGTGTCATAGACACGGCTGTAGACAGCAGCCATCCAGCGCTTCAAGGTAGTCGCCTCATGACCGCTGATTTTGTGGGCAAACGGGGTGTACCCGATTCCGAGCCCCACGGTACCGCCGTGGTAGGACTACTGGCCGCACAGCCCAACCCATCCAATCCCGGTGTGGTGGGTATTGCGCCAGAATCAAAAATTCATGCCTATCGGGGTTGTTGGCAGGAACCCGATGGCCCCGGTATGTGCAACACGCTGACGCTCTCATTGGCTCTGGATGCTGCTATCGAAGATGGATTAGACATCTTGAATCTCAGTGTTTCAGGCCCTAAAGATCGAGTATTAAATGAGCTTACAAAGAAATTGGTCGCAAAGGGGACGTTAATAGTGGCGGCCTACGATGAAAACCGACCCGTTGATCGCCGATTCCCCGAACCTCAACCGGGTGTGATTTATGCCTTTGGTGTGGAAGACGCTCCTGAGCTGCCTGACGTATCTAACGTTTTGTTCGCCCCGAGAAACGCCATTTCCCTAACACCCATGGCAGGATACGACTTGGTTTCTGGTCATTCCATAGCCACTCCACAATTGTCCGCTATGGCTGCGTGTTTGATTGAGCGTTATCCCAACGCAGGTCGTAAGGAAATTTTGCAGCGTCTGCGACATTGGCTAACGCAAAGTTACTCGGCCATTACATAAGGAAAAAACCTACTTTTTAACTGAATTAAACGCGGTATTTGCTGTCAGTTGGTTCAGGAATCCCGCGAAGACTACAATAGGTTGTGGCTCAAAGAACCATCCAAATCATGAAATGGCAGACGCTTTTTGCTGCCTGTTTCTGCTCTCAAGGGTTTGCACAAGAATCAGCAAACCTCAGCTTGGTCGTGCTTGCAACTTCTGACTGGACCTACCACGGCGTTTCGGAAACCAGGGGTGAACCCTCAGTGGGCATTAACTTAGATTGGCAACCTACGAGACACTTGTTTCTCGGTGTGGAGGCCCATCAAGGACGCGTGTCGGCGGAACGACAACGGGAAGGTTCGGTGATGGGGTATATCGGCACAGGGTGGTCACTCTCTGAGAACTGGTACGGAACACTGGCGTTGCAACAACGGGAGTTTCCCGGTTCTACAAAAGAGTGGGACATCACTGAGTTTACAACCTCTTTTACCCACGACAGTGGTTTACGGGCAAGCTTAAGTTACTCACCTGACTACTATGAACACAATACAGAAGCGGCCAACATTGAAATTGGTTATGTTCATCAATCGAATCGACGCTGGCATTGGTCATTCGAAGCAGGTACCACAGAATTTTTCGAGGATGAACCGCGCTTTGTAGATTACCAATATGCGCGAGCAGGCATTGGATTGTCGTTTGGTCGAAGCAATGTCAACGTTGCTTACGCTTGGACCAATGCCAGTGCAACGGAGACGTTCGGTGCTGAGTCTAATGAATCGCCGGGGTTGGTTGTTGGGTTTTCTTATCGGGTGCAGTGAGGGGTGGCAAGAACGGTAGAGTGTGACGCGAGTCGTTCATAGAAGCGGCGCCACCGACGATGTTAGCTTCGGGCTTCGGCGACATTGTCATCCCGGCGCAGGCCGGGCCACAAATCTGAAAATTGTCC
>JBCCFQ010000144.1:0-7600 GCA_039029655.1 Pseudomonadota bacterium
GGTTGCTGGTGTTGCAGTTCTGCGCGATTCTCACTGCAATCTCGGATGACAGAATGTGTTCAAGCATTTTTTCGGCGATAAGTGGATTTTCGCTTCGAGCCAAGATCGATGACACTTCGGCAAAGGCTATTCCACCACGTCCACCGATGGGGCCACGCACAGGTGTGACCGCAACGATTTCTTTGTGGCCCGCACGACGCGCCGGTGATGCAGTATAGATACCCCCGCTCAAGTAAAAATCAATCTCGCCTTCGACTAACTTTTTGTTCAACTCATGATGATCGACAGAAAGGCAGGCGGCGTGTTTGATCCACTGTTGAATCTTCGCTCCCACTAACGCCAGCTCTTCGGAAGACAGCGGCAAAAATGGATTCACACCGCTTGCCATACAGACATGGAACAAGTTGAAATCTTCGTATAACAGAATGGCATAGCGACCATGAAAAGCCGAATCGTCAGCTAACGCAAATCCCTGATCACGAGCTGAATTGAGATCAATAGCATTGGTATTGACGACTAAATTGAAGGGACCGAATCGTTGCAACACGCCGAAATAATTGCCGTTGACTTGAGTCCAGTCTACAAACCGCTGTGCGAAGTTCGGCAGCGTTTCAACATGCTGATGCAGCGCTTCATTCTGTAGATTTTGGATACATCCTGCGGGCAGCAGAAAATCCCGAACATAGGCGTTATTGATATTCAAAACATCCCAATGCCCGGCGCGATTTTGTTTCAGCATATCGGCCGTAGCGAAATCGGAGTACAGAATTTGCGTGTTCAGCTCGATGTCGACGGATTGCCTGAGATGACCGGCAAACCATCTACTGTCGTATCCTTCCCAGCAAAGCATGTTTATAGGTGTAGACATCGTAGCTTGTGACGTTCAGAGCATATTGTTCAGCTCGTCAATTATCCTTCGTGCGACACCCGCTACTTTATACAACTGGCCGTAAAGGTGAAGTCTGCAACGCCTAAACTGAGTTCTACCGTACTCACAAATATTTAAGCAAACTCAAAACACGAATAGTGGGGCTTAATGATTAAGCCCCATGAACCTTTAACCCAAAACTGCGATTGCTAAATTGTGGCCACTGCACCCAAGAACTGAACAACTGAATCTGACGGTGTAATGAGTATGTCAGGTTGAGGACCGGTGATTGCGGCGCTACCCGGGTTAAGCTCAAATCGAGAGCAGGTCACTGTACCCTCTGGGTAAAATAATCTTCCTCCCGATTGATTAGGCTCCTCAGGTACCGCCGTTATTGTGACAAAGCAGTCCACACCGTTGAAGAATCCTCCTCGGCCGGGGCTTGCACTCAGCGGAAACGTCATTAACACATCGGCGGGCTGATCCGCTGCCACCATCGGTATGGAGCCGTTGCCGTCAAGCGTAATCTGAAAGATGAAGTCGCCATCACCAGGATCACCTGGGTCAGGTACTGTAAACGCAATTGTGTAGGCGTTACCGGTCCCCAAGCCGCCACAGCCTGCCTCACTATTAGTGATATTAAATGCACTTTCTATAGGCGCTGGCTCAATGCCGGTAAACGCTCCGATAAAATACGCGCCTCCACTAACACTGCTGTTAATACATCCCGTCATATTGCCGCCACCGCTACTCGACCCGCTACTGCTGCCGCCACCGCTGCTGCTCGAACTGCCGTTGTCGTTGCTTCCACCACCGCCCCCGCAGGCAACCATCATGCTCGCAACTGCGAATGTGGCAAAAATCCGAGGTATTCGAATCATCTCCCTTTCTCCTATAAGAACGTGCCCCGTAAAGAGCGATTTAGTGTTTGGATTTCGATTACTTTAACGTTTCAAAAACGTCGGATAGGAATCCTAAGAGGCGTCTTTAGCTAAGGCAATTAGGACGGATGTGCTACTTGACTTGAGCTGGGCACTGTCACAATCTCTTGTCGTCGACGGGGTACTCTTCTGTTCATGGCATCAAGGAATGAGTGAAATGCAAATTGTTGTTGTCGACGATCACCCGATCTTCAGGGATGGTCTATCACAAATACTGCGCAGTCTTTTTGTAGATGCCGAGATTATGTACGCGGGCGACTACGGACAACTGCAGAGCGCAATTAAAGACAACCCACAGCCGGACTTGATAACCCTCGATTTGGTCATTCCAGGCTTTGATTGGCGCACCGATATGCTCAAGCTTCGTCGATCACTTACGCTGACTCCCATTGCAATCGTGTCAATGGTTCAAAATGATGAAGCCATTACCTGCGCGATGGACGTAGGTATTAACGGGTTTGTGTCAAAAGGCGTTCAGCCCGATTTACTCGCCGATTCTATTTTGCAAATCATGGAGGGCGAAACACTCGTGCGACGAGCCGGAGACATCCTGTCGAGCAATGACGAATCGAACCTGCTGGCAAAGCTAACCGCTCGCCAGATCGACGTATTGAGACTCATCTGCAAAGGCATGTCGAACAAAGAAATTGCACGCGAACTCGACCTCTCACCTTTTACCGTTCGCATTCACGTTTCCGCACTCTTTAAATCCCTTGGTGTTTCATCAAGAACTTCGGCTGTTGCGATAGCAACTGCCAGTGGATTTTCTTAGGGATGCTAGAAAGTTGAGCGCTAAACCCCAAAAAGATTCGCATGACGATCTACGCGAAACCTACATCAAAGGAGAGCTGGCAGCACATATTGTCCAAGTGGCCACGGGGCCGTCGATTTTTCACATTTTGCTTGCTTGGCTAATTTGGTATTTCGCTCGTGACAATGCAAGTGCCGCCGTTACTACATCGCTCACTATAGGTACGAGCGTACTCGCTGCAGCACGATACTACTTTGCCCGTAGCCTATTACACGTCGATTCGGAAGAAATTCCCAAAACCAGAGCCTGGAGATACTTGGAGTATTCGCATATCGGTATGCTCTTACTTTTTTGCCCACTCTACGTTATTGCTTTTGACCCGAACGACCCGATTCAGCAAGGGTTCCTCACAGTAGCCGCGCACGTACAATCCCTGGGTGTGGCTTATTCATTTGGTGACGGCTCCAAGCCTATCTTCTACTCGGCCAACTTGACCTTGTTTGCCATTTGGCTTTCACACATTGCCATGGGCACGGAAAATCTTGTGTATGTCCTTTCGATGATAGTTTCTCTCAGCGGGATACCCTATATAGGGATACGCGTAGGCGCTGCACTACGCGAACGAGTTGAACTCCAGTACACCGCAGATCAGTTGATTCTTGAACTCAAAATTGCCCGACAAGAAGCGGATGAAGCGAATGCTGCGAAGTCGAAATTTTTGGCCCATGCAAGCCACGACCTACGCCAGCCGCTGCACGCAATTGGCTTATTCTTGGAATCGCTACCGGAAGAATTCGATGATACGCGCACGGCCTACACTGTTGCTCGCATTAGACAATCTCAACGTCAGCTCTCCGAGTTATTCGACACACTACTCGATGTATCGGTCATCGATATTGGAGAAGTCGATATTAAGATTTCCGAATTTTCATTGGGCGATCTGCTGGCACAAATTGTCAATGAATTTCGAATAGCCGCAGATGAAGCAGGGATCAACCTACGCTTTGTACCTACCAGCCTTTGGGTTCGAGCTGACCCCCAATTGCTGGGGCGCATGGTGCGAAATCTTTTGTCTAATGCCCTGCGCTTTAGCGAAGACGGTACCGTTTTGGTCGGCTGTCGTCGCTCCGGAGGTACAGTCTCTGTCGATGTCCTCGACCAAGGCCAGGGAATGTCCACTGAGGGCGCATCCCGTGCGTTCGATGAATTCGAACGATTGGAAGAAGACCACAACACGCAATCCAAACCCGGATTCGGTTTAGGACTTACTATTGTATTGCGCTTGGCAGAACTACAAAACTTACAGGTAACGTCACGATCAACACTTGGGCATGGCAGCGCATTTCGAATTGGTGGATTACATGTAGTCACCACTCCGATTAGCTCGAGTCAAGAAGCAGACAAAGCCTCTACCCCAGATGCACAGCAAACACGCGTTTTGGTTATCGATGACGATCCAGAAGTTTTAGACGCTTCGCGCATCTTGCTGGAGAAATGGAATTTTGCTGTTGATACCCAGCAAGAGTTTGATCCAAATAGTATCAAAGCACCAGGGATTTTGATCTGTGACTACGAATTGGGGAATGGTGTTAATGGGATTGACGTTGTGTCTCAAGCACGCACGCTATTCGGTGAGGACATGCGTGCGATAATTATTTCGGGGACTACACACGATTCTCTGGCACAGCGAACGCGTGCGGCAGGGCTGCCGCTTCTACACAAACCGGTAAAACCTTCCCAACTACGCTCAGCGTTGTTGAGTACTCAAGCCAGGTAGCGAAGCAGACCTTGATATAAATACACCAAACTTCTCGCACACTAATTTTGTGAAGGGTGAGCTCCTATCAATCTCTTTTCCCAATAGTGACTTATCATTGCCCGGCTGCAGTGTTTCATCCAAAATCGATTAAAGCATCGCCTCGCAGACATTAAATTGACAACCAGGGTACTAACAAAGGAAGAAGTCCAGACTTACCAAACCGACGGTGTTGCGTGGATCCCTCACGCACTAGATCACGATTGGGTAGATCGACTCTGCGACGTTGCCGAAACACAGATGGCTGATCCCAGCCAATGGGCAAATGACACCAACCCAGGTGCAAGTCGTAACAGGATGTTCAGCGATCGCTACTTGTGGCGAAGCAATACGACTATCTATGAATTCATTCGCGATTCAGGATTCGCTGGCTTAGCAGCTCAAGCGATGGACAGCGCCTCGGCCCGCTTCTATTTTGATCACCTGTTTGTAAAACAGCCCGGGACGGACAATCCGACACCCTGGCATCAAGATGCGCCTTACTGGCCGTTTCGTGGCAGAAAGATTTGCTCAATCTGGCTTGCACTAACAGCCACCAATGTTGCGAGCAGTTCGCTGGAGTTTATTCGCGGTTCGCAGCGGGAGTACATCCACTACCTTCCAAAGAGTTTCGTAGAAGGCGATAAGGACAGCTGGGTCGCCGATAGTACGGAGGGTAAAGAGGTACCCGATATCGAATCAAATCGGGATGACTTCGACATCGTGGGCTTTGAACTCGAGCCTGGAGATGCCCTGATATTCAGCGCTTGGGTTTTGCACGGTGCTCGAAGCAATCTATCAGTGCAAGATCCAAGATTGGCGCTTTCTACTAGATGGCTTGGTGATGATGTCACATGGGATCCACGCGAGGGAACAGATCCCACAGTAACTTCTGATATGGTTTGCGTAAACCCGGGCGATCGGATTATAGACAATGCCATCTTCCCCGAGTTTTAGCGAGACTCTAGCTGTGAATGCGATCAACTCTGACAACAATTTTCGATTTGAAACGGAAAAGAAAAGCCCCACGAAAGTGGGGCAAATGGAGGAGGAATATAGCCATTTGTTTCAACGCTCTGAGCTCGATAAAACTTCTGTCACATAGAGAATAGTAGAGAGTGGAGAAGCGTCGACTGACTTCTACTTAGGTCCACATTTATTGCACAATTTGAATTGCGATGATACTGATCACTCAATGTTGTGGTCGGTCGAATAAAGCAAACAAAATCAATCACTGGCATTCTCATATCGATCCAAGCAGGATGTATTAATCTATTTTTGACAGGATTTAGTTGTCACTCCGGCAGTAATTCAGCATATATATACATTGAGCAGGTTTAAGATTTTGCAAGTATGAAAACTCAAAGAATAATGACACCTCGTACAGTACTCTTTACATTTGTACTAACGTTACTAGCTTATCTGGTTCCGTTTGAACATGCCTGGCCTCAATCTGAAGACTGTAAAGGAAAACCCGCCCAAACAACTGGCTTGTTTTGCAATCAAGGTGCCTACGAAGGCTATACCCTCTTTAGCGTGTTAAGGGGAATGGGTGTATACCTCATAGACAACAAAGGAAATCTACTTTGGCAGTGGCAGGAACCTGACAAGCTGAATGGCGTAAAAATTCTACTCACGGATAAAGGCACACTGATTCGAAACCTTTGTCACGACACAGAAAAATGCCGTGGCAATGGCGCATTGATCAGAGAGTACGACTGGGACAACAACATTATCTGGCAGTACTATCACCCCGGCGCCCATCACGACATTGTGCAGCTGCCCGATGGTCGACTCTTACTTGCCGTTGTACTGGACGACGGAACCGAGTCTCTTATCAAGGTAAAACCCAACTACCAAAACTGGAATCGGGACTGGCGGACCATCCAGCCCGGCGAAGGGGGTAGCGTTGAATGGGAGTGGAGGCTGAGGGATCACCTAGTACCCGATGGCGAAGATCCTGCCAATTATCCCGAGCTGTTTCATGACGCCCATTACAAAAGACTTAATGCGTTGGATTTTCATCCGCAGCGAAATGAAATATTGATGAGCTTCAATAGCTTCAATGAGCTTATTGTCATCAAAGACAGCGATAGCAGAGAGATTGCTGCAACGGCGCAAGGACACATTCACTATCGCTGGGGCAACCCCGGCAACTACAACAGCCCTGGCGAAATAATGACATCCGGACAACACAGTTCGCGCTGGATAAAAGCGTCAGAGTTTGGGTATCGCTTTGACAACAACAGCGACGTTGGCGTCGGCGATATTTTGTGGTTTAACAACCTGCACGATCGGGTCGACCAAATTCGTCCACCTTTGAAAGGCGACCGACTCGCAGGCAACTATTTTCTGCAAGATAGTGTTTTTGGCCCCAACAGTACAAACTGGTCGTATGACTTCGATGGAAAGTTCGACGATGGGCGGCAGTCTTCCGCGCAACGCCTACCGAACGGCAATACGCTTATCGCCTTTAGCAATCAGGGAACATTTATCGAGATTACGCCAAGTGGGGAAATTGTTTGGAAGTTTGTCAGCCCATTTTGCACCATTGGTGAAGGCAGCGAACCCAAAACGATTCCAGACTACGTTCGAGAGTGGAATGAAAAGTCGTGCGAGGAATCCCAGCTCCTCGCCATACACACCTCCACAGTATGACTGCATTGCCGTGAACTTAGCCCAAGTTCCTTTGAATGCACCCCTACTCACTCACCCATCTTTGCGCAGCCTCCTACTTTGCCGACCTGCTCCTCTGTTGGATTCAGGCCAAGACATCTGAGGAAGTCTCCAACCTTGCAAGCGTCTACGAGTCCATCACGACCATCCCAAAAATCAAACAGGTCGAACACCTCTGTGCATTCTGCGAAAAGGAGAGGAGAGCTGTGTTACATGCTGCGTGGTAGCCATCCCAATGATCGGTCTTAATCAGATGCTGTTGCGTGATTGGAATCATGGAATACATCGGCCAGTGCAAGCGCACATGATAGGAATTTGATAAGCCCTGATGTGTATAATAACATAACGAAAAACTCCTGCTAAACACCAAGCGAGCACCCCACCGCTCTCTATTCATAATACAAAGCAGGCTAAACCTGTTGCAAGCAAATTAGGTATTATCTGCAGAAATTCGGTTGTGTTGTAGATGTTTTCTTGTTGCTTTTTTGCAATGGCTGCGTTAGAGATTCGGCTGTGCTCCAACTACCTGGTGGGTCAGTAATGGCAGCGGCAGCAAAATTACTCTCAAC
>JBCCFQ010000145.1:0-7574 GCA_039029655.1 Pseudomonadota bacterium
CGGGGTGTGGATATGTTTGACTGCGTTATGCCGACCCGTCACGCACGAAATGGACATCTATTTACCCGCCACGGGGTGATCAATATACGCAATGCGAGGCACCAGAATGACACGGGCCCCATCGACCCCGACTGCCAGTGCTATACCTGTCGAAACTACAGCCGTGCGTATTTAAGGCATTTGGACAAATGCAAAGAGGTGTTGGGTTGCGAGCTAAATACCATCCACAACCTGCATTACTACCAGGAACTCATGCAGGGCCTAAGAAAAGCCATCGGCGAGGGTCGTCTTGCCGCTTTTGTCCAGGACTTTTATGCCCAGCAGGCCCCACTTTAAGCCGCAGGCTTCTTAAAAATTCCCCTAGAGTGCTGGGTTTTCTGTTCCCTATGGCATAATAGCGCGCCTTGAAATCTTGGCCTTCGACCCCATAACCGGGGGAAGGCCTAATAAAAACAGAGGACTATGATGGATTTTCTGATAAATGCCGCCTGGGCCCAGGACGGTGCGACTGGCCCAAGCCCCATGGGAACCCTGTTGTTTCCACTGATCTTGATCGCAGTTTTTTACTTTCTACTCATTCGGCCTCAACAGAAGCGAGCCAAGGAGCATCGTTTGATGGTAGAGGGCTTGAGCGCCGGCGATGAAATTGTGACCAATGGGGGTGTGCTAGGGAAAGTGACTGAGGTAGGGGAGCAATTCCTAACCGTTGAAATAAGCCCCAGCCAAAACATCAAACTACAACGAAACGCCGTTGCCGCCATCGTGCCCAAAGGCACCGTGAAGCAGGCATAAGGCGAGGTACGACGAATGAATCGATTTCCCTGGTGGAAGAATCTTATTGTCTTCCTAGTGGTTGGGTTTGGCATTTTGTTTGCGTCCCCCAACGTGTTTCAAGCGGATCCTGCCATTCAGGTGTCCCAGCAAAATGAAGGTGCCAGCGAGGCACTTCTTGCTGAGATCGAAGCCATCATGACCACGGAAAATCTAGGCTATCGAGAGGTATTTATCGACCAGGATCGTCTTATGGTGTCCTTCGACGATGACACTGCTCGTCTGGTGGCCAAGGACAAGTTACAGGCAGCCCTCAGAGAGACTGGTGGTGAATTTGTGGTAGCACTAAATCAGTCGCCACGGTTGCCGGGATTCATGCGCAGTCTCGGGCTACAGCCCATGAGTTTGGGTCTTGATTTGCGTGGTGGTGTGCATTTTCTGCTTGATGTAGACATGGAAGCGGCCCTCGAGCAAACCATGGAGACCTACGAGTCAGACATCAAAGCGGCGTTGCGAACAGAGAAGATTAGGTATCGTAGTGTTCGTGCCCAGGGCGACATATTGCGAATCTCCTTGCGGGGAAATAACGATTTAGAACAAGCTGAAACCGTCATCGATGACGAAATTGAAGGTCTGCTTTTGCAAACCAATGTATCGGGCGATGACTTTTTATTGTTGGGACGCTTGACAGAAGACAAGATCAGAGAGCGTCAAGACTTTGCCATTCAACAAAACATCATTACATTGCGCAATCGAGTTAATGAGTTGGGTGTTGCTGAACCTATCGTCCAAAGACAAGGCGTCAACCGAATTGTTGTGCAGTTACCCGGAGTGCAAGACACTGCCGAAGCTAAGCGGATATTGGGCGCGACTGCCACCCTAGAATTTCGTGCGGTGGATGAAAACAACGACCCCTTTTCCGCGCAGCAAGCGGGCCGACCACCAGCAGGATCGTTGCTGTTTTATATGAACGATTCCGGCGCGCCTATCCTGCTCAAGCGCGATGTCATTGCGCGAGGTGATGAGCTTACTGATGCATCGTCCACCTTTGATGAGAATGGCGCCCCCGCGGTGTCGGTCAATCTCGATGCAAAAGCCGGGCAGCGCATGCTGACCTTTACTAAGGCCAATGTCGGAAAACGCATGGCTGTGGTGTTCATCGAGACCAAGCCAAAGTTGGTTACCGATCAGGATGGGAATCAACGAACCATTTCTGAACCAACGTCCAAAGTTATCAGTGCCGCAACTGTGCAAGGGGTGTTCAGCAACCGGTTTCAAATCACCGGGCTCGATTCAGGTGAGGCAAGAGACTTGGCACTGTTGCTGCGAGCGGGTGCACTGGCGGCACCTGTTAATATTGTCGAAGAGCGAACCATAGGCCCCACCCTGGGTAAAGATAATATCGAAAAGGGTTTCAAAGCGACCTGGATTGGCTTGGTGGCGGTGATGATCTTTATGATTATTTATTACCGAGCCTTTGGTTTTGTTGCCAACTTGGCGTTGGCGACCAACATCGTGCTGCTGGTGGCATTGTTGTCCATGCTTCAGGCTTCGCTCACCCTGCCCGGTATTGCGGGTATCGTGTTGACGGTGGGTATGGCGGTGGATGCCAACGTGCTAATTTTTGAACGTATTCGAGAAGAATTAAGAAACGGGAATTCCCCCCAAGCCGCTATACACGCCGGTTATGAGAAAGCCTTCTCTTCTATCGCTGACGCAAACGTAACAACCTTAATCGCGGCGGTTGTGCTGCTGACGTTTGGCACTGGCCCTATTAAAGGGTTCGCCATTACCTTGTCGCTTGGAATCATTACTTCGATGTTCACGGCCATCATGGGCACCAGGGCGGTGGTTAATCTAATTTATGGAAACAAGCGCGTCGAACGACTCGCTATTTAGAGACTAAGTTAATGCAGCTGATTAAAAATACCAATATTGATTTCATGAGCAAGCGCGTGCTTGCGATGGTTTTGTCTGCCGTGTTACTGGCGGTTTCTTTAGGATCGATTATGGTCCGCGGCCTGAATTTGGGCATCGACTTTTCAGGCGGTGTGCTTGTTGAGGTGGGCTATTCCAATCCTGTGGTTTTGGATCCCATCCGTCAGCAATTATCCGATGCGGGTTACGGTGACGCTGTTGTGCAATTTTTTGGCGCGGCAAATGACGTGTTGATTCGTCTCGCGCCCCAAGATCCGCCCACCAATGAGCAATTGGCACAATCTGTTGTTGACGGCTTTAACGCTGCGGGTATCTCGGCAACACTAGTCAGTGCCGGGGAAATCGAAGGTGGGTATCAGAACGACAACCGCAGCACGATACAAAACAACGAAGCCGATTTTCGCCAAGGAACGGCTTTGACACTAGACTTTGAAACCGGGCCAACGCCCGAACAGATCACCTCGGTGTTTTCGTTCTTAGGTTATGACAACATTCATCGCGCTGCTGGAGAGGGCAGCCAACTCATTCTGAGTACCCAGAGATTCAACAGTTCGGTCATTAGTAACAGAATCCTCAATGTGTTGGGTGAAGATGCCAGTATGCGCAGAGTGGAGTTTGTTGGGCCTCAAGTGGGTGAGGAACTCACCGAGCAAGGCGGTCTGGCCATGCTGTTTGCATTGCTGATGATCCTGGCCTACGTAGCGTTCCGCTTCCAGTGGAAGTTTGCCCTGGGTTCCGTTATTGCCTTGGTTCACGATGTGTTAATCACCATCGGTATGTTTTCTTTTTTCCAGTGGCCGTTTGATCTGCCAGTGCTGGCGGCTGTTTTGGCGGTGATTGGTTACTCACTGAACGATACCATCGTCGTGTTTGACCGTATTCGTGAAAACTTTTTGAAGATTCGGAAAAGCACCGCAGAGAGCATCATGAACACGTCGCTAAATCAGACCTTGGCGAGAACCATTATTACCTCGTTAACAACTCTGATTGTACTGACCGCGTTATTCCTGTTGGGCGGCGAAGCGATTCACTATTTCGCGTTAGCCCTAATAGTCGGTGTGCTTTTGGGAACCTATTCTTCTATCTATATCGCCAGTGCGTCTGCTCTGATGCTGGATGTGACGACGGAAGATTTGTTGCCACCGACGCGGCCGGATGATCCGGAGTTGGACGCGATACCTTAGGGGGAATGGGCTCTAGGCTTCAGGCTCTAGGCCCTAGCTTCCCAATGCCCCAACAGTCCGCATGCTGAACGGGGTGTTGACAGGTATGGAAAGCACGCGAGACTGTGGTAGAGCCTAGAGCCTAGAGCCTAGAGCCTAGAGCCTAGAGCCTAGAGCCTAGAGCCTAGAGCCCAGAGCCCAGAACCTCACTTCAGTCCCGGCCCCAAATGCGGCTTAATCAACTTCATCAAATGCCCATGGACCTTCGGGGTGCCCGCTAGCACATTGCCGGTTTCCATATAGTCTTGTTTGCCTAGGAAGCCTGTGATGATACCGCCGGCTTCTTGGATCAATAGGGCACCACCGGCCATGTCCCAGGGTTGCAATCCGATTTCCCAGAATCCATCTAGTCGACCGGCGGCCACATAGGCCAGATCCAAAGCGGCGGCTCCAGGCCGTCGTACACCGGCGGTTTCCTTGAGCACCGATTTCAGCATACCGAAGTACTCGTCCACGTGTTCGGCGTTGGCGCGATAGGGGAACCCCGTTCCGATTAAAGTCCCGGCTAATTTACTTCGATTGCTAACGCGGATTTTTTTGCCATCCAGTTGTGCACCTTCCCCGCGGCAGGCGGTGAAGAGTTCTTGACGTAGCGGATCGTAGACAATGGCAAGCTCAAGCCGGTCTTTTATTTTGAACGCAAGGGATACAGCGAACTGTGGAAAGCCATGAATGAAGTTGGTCGTTCCGTCAAGGGGATCGATAATCCAGACTTGATCGCCTTCACCGCTGGCCCCGGACTCTTCACCCAAGAAAGCATGATCTGGATAGCTGCTTTGGATGGTGTTGATAATCTCTTGTTCAGCTTTTTGATCGACTTCTGTAACGAATTCGTTGTGTTGCTTGCTTGCGATTTTTAACGAGTCTAGTCGGTTCAAATAGCGGAATATTAGATCGCCTGCCTTTCGAGCGGCCCGAATTCCAATGTTTAATACTGGTTGCATTTGACTGTGTCTTTTTGGCGCCGGAAAGGCCGCGTAGAATAACAGACATCACTCGGTTCATTCTATAAAGGTTAGTTATGCGGGTAGTTCTGGTTGAGACATCCCACCCCGGAAATATTGGTGCCGCCGCCCGGGCGATGAAGAACATGGGTTTAGGGGAATTGGTTCTGGTCCGTCCCAAACTCTTTCCTCACGCCGATGCCACGGCCAGAGCGTCGGGTGCCGACGACATACTTTACAACGCCCAGGTAGCGGACACAGTTAATGAGGCCATAGGCCCCTGTACCCTGGTGTTAGGTATGAGTGCGCGCCGTCGCAATGTGCCTATGGCTACTTTTGATGTCCGCGAAGCGGTGGCGAAAATTCAAACAAACCCAGGCCCCGTGGCGGTTCTGTTCGGTTGTGAGCGCTCTGGGCTAAGTAATGAGGATCTAGACAAATGTCACGGCTTAGTTCAGATACCCACGGCGGACTATGCCTCCTTAAATCTGGCCATGGCCGTACAGGTTTTTGCCTACGAATGGCTTATGGCTCAGAATCGGCCCACTACAGACCAGCCAACCCATGAGTCCCCCACGGCAGCCGCCATGGAGCACTTTTACGGTCACATGGAAACCATACTCCTTCAGACTGGGTTCTTAGACCCTGACAATCCAAGACAGTTAATGAGGCGGTTAAGACGTATCTTCAATCGATCGGATTTAGATCCCAACGAGCTAAAGATTTTGAGAGGAATTCTGAGTGCGGTGGAACCAAAAACACAGTGAGCTGGTAGGCTAGGCTAATGACGAAACGGGTATACATGGATTACGCAGCTACCACACCGGTAGACCCATGTGTTATTGAAGAGATGAATCGTTACCTGGGACCCAGTGATCTCTTTGCAAATCCTGCTTCCTCACACTGGGCAGGCGCTGAGGCCAAGAAGGCTGTGGAAGGCGCCAGGGAGCGTATTGCCCATAAACTGGGTGCTCATCCCACTGAGATTGTTTGGACATCGGGTGCCACCGAGTCCAACAATTTGGCGCTCAAAGGTGTGGCGGCTTATTACCAGACCAAGGGTCGCCACATTGTCACTGCTCGAACGGAACACAAGGCGGTTTTGGATTCAGCGCAGGCGCTGCAAAGTGAAGGCTTTGAAGTCACTTTTTTAACGCCCGATGAATCGGGAGTTGTTCATCCTGATCAAATTAAATCGGTTCTTCGGAATGACACGATTTTGGTGTCCCTGATGCACGTGAACAATGAAATCGGTGTCATCCAGGACATTCATGCGGTGGCCGACATTTGTCGAGCCCGGGGGGTACTGTTTCATGTCGATGGAGCTCAGAGCGTCGGTAAGCTGCCCATTGATTTATCTCGGCTGCCCGTGGACTTATTGTCTTTTTGTGCTCACAAGATTTACGGCCCTAAGGGGGTAGGTGGGCTATTTGTCCGCAGACATCCGAAGGTCAACCTTAGCCCGCTACAACATGGTGGGGGTCACGAGTATGGGTTTCGTTCAGGAACGGTACCCAGTCATTTGGTGACAGGATTTGCTCATGCTGTGGAACTGGCGGTGGACCATATGGGTGTGGAATCCACCCGAATCGGTACCTTAAAGAAGCGTCTTTACGATGGCCTGAGGGATACTCCCCGCATACTGTTAAACGGAGCCGTCGGCACCACTGTACCCAATATACTGAATGTCAGTTTTGCTGGGGTTGAAGGCGAGAGCCTGTTGCATGGCTTGCGCAACCTGGCGGTTTCCAGTGGGTCCGCCTGTGCATCGGCTAGCCGAGAGCCCTCCTATGTGCTGAGAGCGCTGGGGCGGGATGATGCCCTGGCCCAGGCCTCGATTCGTTTCTCCCTGGGTCGTTTTTCCACCGAATCCGAGGTGGATTTTGCCTCAGCCTTGGTGGCAGAGCAGGTGGCGCGTTTAAGGGATCTGGCCCCTGAATGCTTGATATCTGACATTTAGCCACAAAGTTAGCGAAAAGTAGGGCTTAAAGCCTTGTAACTTGGTAGAATTTTGCGATGGCTATCCGCGATTTGGAGTATAGCCCCACGGTTTTGGCGTATTTCGACCAGCCGCACCGGGCCGGAACCCTCAAGGTCCCAAAAACTCAAATGGTAGAAGGGCGATCGGGGACTACCCGGGAGGGGTTTGTGGTGCAGTTCCAGCTCCAGGTGGCAGGACAGGCCATCACTGATGGCCGGTACCGAGTTTACGGTTGCCCCCATGGGATTGCCGCTGCCGCTTGGGTAGTGGATCAACTCATCGGTGGGGCGACCCGCAACGTTGGGCAGATCAGACCACAGCAGATTGCTGAGGCATTAGATCTACCTGTTGAAAAAATGTATGTCGCGCTCATTGTGGAAGATGCTTTGAAACAATGCGCTGCGCAAGTTGAAGAAGAGTAACGAGAAGTATTTTTGATATGGCAATTACGGTGACGCAATCAGCCGCGAATCGGGTTAAGTCCTATTTGTCGAAGCGAGGCAAGGGTCTAGGGTTACGAGTTGGTGTTAAGCCAACTGGGTGCTCTGGTTTCTCCTATGTCTTGGATTACGCAGATGAGCTTAATGCAGACGATATCGTTTTTGAGGACAATGGCATTAAGGTTATTGTCGACGAAGAGAGTTTAGGCTTGATTGATGGGACTCAAGTGGAGAGAGAGAGGAGATGGGGGAGAGTCTAGAGAGGAGAGAGAGAGAG
>JBCCFQ010000146.1:0-7574 GCA_039029655.1 Pseudomonadota bacterium
ACCGTTGCACCGGTGGTGGTTAATCCAGACATAGACTCAAAGATGGCGTCGGTCACATCCATCTCAGTTGCGTCCGATAAGTAAAACGGCAGTGCACCAAACAAACCCAAAACCACCCAGAAGGAGGCTACAACCAAGAAGCCATCTCTCAGTCGTAACTCTCGTTCCTGGAGACGCACAGGAAACCAAAGCACCAATCCGGCCAGCAGTGTGAAAGCAAACGAATAGCTGAAGGGTCGCCAGCCACCATCGTCATATAATAACGAGACACCCAGTGCGGGCAGCAAGGTTAGGCTAAAAAGCATGAGCAGAAGACCCAATACCTTTTGAACCATTACGATATTCATAGTGGGCTAAACGAAAGTAACGCCGACCTGGAAAAGCTTCTCGACTTCACCAATCTGCTTTCTATTGGTGACAAAGATCATCACATGGTCGTCTGGTTCAATCACCGAATCGTGATGGGCCATGATGACCGAGTCCCCTCGGACCAAGGCGGCAATTATGGCACCGGAGGGTAGCTTGATCTCGTCTATGGTGCGGCCGACGACTTTGGAACTGTCGGGGTTACCATGGGCGATGGTTTCGATGGCTTCAGCGGTACCCCCTCGAAGGGAGTGCACACGAGTCACGTCACCCCGCCGAACGTGAGCTAGTAAGGAGCCAATGGTGATTTGTTGTGGAGAAATCGCCAGATCGATGCGTACATCCACTGGGCCACTCTCAACCAAAGTTGCGTAGGACGGTCGATTGATCAATGCCATGGTTTTTCGCGCACCCAAACGTTTGGCCAACATAGCTGAAAGTATGTTGGCTTCTTCCGCGTTGGTGACCGCACAAAAAACGTCCGTATTTTCGATGTTTTCTTCAAGCAATAAATCACGATCCGCAGCGTCACCAGTGAGGACAATGGTTTTTCCTAAACGCTCTGAGATTTCTCGGGCTCTACCCCGATCACGTTCAATCAGCTTCACCTGATTTGTTCGTTCTAAGGTTTTTGCAAGTCGAAAACCAATGTTTCCACCACCCGCAATAATCACACGTCGAACCGGATCTTCCAGTTTTCGCAATTCACTCATGACGACACGGATGTCTTTTCTTGCGGCCAAAAAGAAAACTTCATCATCGGGACGGATAATAGTGTCCCCCTCGGGTTTGATGGCTTCCACATCCCCCGCAGTTCCACTCACCCGACGATAAATTGCAGCTATTCGCGCATCCACATCCGGCACATGTTCACGCAGTGCTTTTAGTTGCTGACCCGCCAACGGAGAATCTTTGTGCACCCGTGCACCCACCAGACGAACCTTGCCATCAGCAAACTCCAAGACCTGCAGTGCACCCGGGTAACGAATCAGCCTTTCTATATATTCCGTAACCAGCTGTTCTGGACTGATGATGACATCCACCGGCAAAGCCTCTTGGGCGAACAAACGTTCCGCACGCATATAGCTGGCCGCTCGAACACGAGCGATCTTGGTGGGTGTGTGAAAGAGGGTGTACGCAATCTGACAGGCAACCATGTTGGTTTCATCGCTGTCGGTGAGGGCGATGATCATATCGGCGTCTTCGGCCCCAGCACTTCTTAATACACTTGGGTGAGATGCGTAGCCTTGCACCGTTCTGATGTCCAAGCGGTCTTGTAGCTCCCGGAGCCGTTCTATATCCAGGTCAACGACGGTGACTTCGTTACTTTCTTCCCGAGACAGGTTGGAGGCGGCAGTGGTACCTACCTGTCCGGCCCCGAGAATGATGATTTTCATGAATGCGCCACTGTTGTTGTTTTAGCGGGTATCCCAAGCGGACGTTATTCTACAATACTTCCAGGTTCGCGTACGCCATAACAAGCCATTTTGTTCCTGCCTGCTCAAAATTCACCTGAACCTGCGCGTGGGCCCCCTGCCCTTCATAGTTTAAAACCATACCGTCACCGAATTTCGCGTGTCGCACCCTTTGGCCTAACTTGACACCTGATGGGCCGGTGTCCATCTCTCTAAAGCGGCCAGCCGCTAGAGGACTCGAAACTGAGATCGAGGGTCTAACCTCGTCCAACAGATCGGGGGGAATCTCCTTAATAAAGCGGGAAGGTTGGGCGTAGGAATCCATACCATGCAAACGCCTTTGTTCAGCGTAGGTGATATACAGCTGCTGCATTGCTCGGGTCATGCCCACGTAGCAGAGTCTGCGTTCTTCTTCAATTCCACTGGCGTCTTGCAATGAGCGCAAATGTGGAAATAGACCGTCTTCCAAGCCGCACAAAAACACCAAAGGAAACTCTAGGCCTTTCGCTGTATGTAGGGTCATCATCTGAACACAGTCTTCCCAAGCGTCTGCTTGACCTTCCACACTCTCAAGTGCCGCGTGGGATAGGAACGCAGACAGAATCGGCATATCCAGATCTTCTTCCGGCTCAAACCCTCTAGCGGCACTAACCAATTCTTCTAAGTTCTCTACCCGGGCCTCACCTCGCTCCCCCTTTTCTTTTTGGTAATGAGCCAAGAGTCCACTATGAGTAATGACATGATCAACCTGCTCATGCAGCTCCAAAGTCTTTATGACTTGAGTGAGCTTTTGTATGAGCTGCATAAACTGAGCAACGGCTGTAGCGGCCCGTCTGGGTAGCTCTCCCGATGCCAGTGCGCCCGCTGCATTCCACAAAGAAGTAGCATTGTTCTTGGCGTACTCCCTTATAGCATCCACGGTTTTCGCACCAATGCCTCGGGTTGGTGTGTTTACAATGCGCTCAAAGGAAGGATCGTCATCATAGCTTGCAGCTAGCCGTAGATAGGCCAACGCATCTTTGATCTCCGCCCGATCAAAAAAGCGTAAGCCCCCGTATACACGGTAAGGCATACCTGCGTTTAGCAGAGTTTCTTCAAAAACTCGCGACTGAGCGTTAGAACGATACAAAACAGCCACATCTTGGCGTCGATTACCCTGTGCCACCCAGTCCTTGATTCGGTTAATGACAAACTCGGCCTCATCACGCTCGTTATACGCTGAGTACAATCGAATCAAATCGCCTTCACCGCTGGCAGTCCAGAGATTTTTACCCATCCGCTCACTGTTGTGGGCAATCAACTGATTAGCAGCACTCAAAATGTTTCCGGTGGATCTATAGTTTTGCTCTAGACGTACGACTTTCGTACCCGGAAAGTCTTTCTGGAAGCGATGTATGTTTTCAATTTTGGCGCCACGCCAACCGTATATAGACTGGTCGTCGTCTCCTACGGCAAACGGCACCCCAGTACTACCGGACAACACACGTAACCAGGCGTATTGAATCGCATTGGTGTCTTGGAACTCATCAACCAAGATATGTCGAAAACGGTTGCGGTAGTGCTCTAACAAGTCTTCATTGTTTAACCAAAGCTCGTGGGCCCGCAACAAGAGTTCTGCGAAATCCACTAAGCCACTGCGCTGACAGGCCTCATCGTAGGTCTTGTATATCTCGATGAACTGATACTTCACAGGATCATCATCATGGTCAATATGTGGAGGGCGTCTACCGGCATCCTTGTGGTGATTAATAAACCAACGTACTTCTTTTGGAGACCACCTGCCTTCATCCAGCTCCATATTTTTCAATACGCGGCGTATCAAACGGTATTGGTCCTCAGAGTCTAATATCTGAAACTCACGTATCAAATCGGCTTCCTGCCAGTGACGTCGCAACAAGCGATGAGCTAGACCGTGAAACGTGCCCACCCACAACCCCGTGGCCGGCACCTCCAACAGTTGCTCGGTTCTGTAACGCATCTCCGCCGCGGCTTTGTTGGTAAATGTCACGGCCATCAAACCTTGAGGAGACACATTCTCCACCTGCATCAACCAAGCCATACGATGGACCAGCACGCGAGTCTTCCCACTACCAGCACCCGCTAACACCAGCATGGGTTCAGAGGCCCCGGTCACGGCTTCCCGTTGCGCATCATTGAGCGGATCTAGGATTGGCGTTACATCCATATCTTTACTCTACGCAAAACCAAATGGCTTGACTATCACTGTTGCGTCGCCCGGTGATACGTGCGCCTTTGCAATGGGAAACATCTCGCGCATTGTCCGGTTTGTAACAACCACTGCCCACCTTACCCAAAAGGTAGGGCATAAACATGGGCGGATCGGGAACCTCAAGCTCACCCAAACCATGACGCATACGTATGCCGCGCAAATCATCGTATAAAGCATCCGCCAGTTGGCATGCCTGCTCTATTTCGCCATCAGATAATGTTGTTCTGGGTGTCACGGGGGCCCGCCACATCTTCTCTTCCACCACCGTCCAGGCATAAGACATCAGTTCGGGAGAATTTGGACTATCGTTCAGAGAATAGATCTGTTCCAGGGTACCAGGATCGATATCTAATGAATCCTCGGATCGTGTCGCAACTGCATGATAGAGATTGGCCAAACTTGCGGCCGCCTGTAATGAACCTCGGGCAGTGGCTTGACGAAACAACTCTTGTGCCTCTGCGGGGCGACTGTTAAACCATCTTCCACCCAAAATTTGCTGGGCCCACATAGACCCATCTTCCGCTAGACCTTTTAGGGTTGCGTCATCATATTGATGATAGGGCTGATCCAAAAAGTCCTTAACATCAACCTGCCAGCCTATGGAAACACCATGGTCGACTCCCCATTCAACAAGCTGTTGTTGAAACACAGTGTCGTCAATACCGAGTGCCGATAACATGTCCAATGCTTCGGTTTCCGAACCCACAACGAACTCAGGTATCTTTTTTACTTGTGTTTCCTGGATTTCAGAGGCTGATTGTGGCGTTGTGTTTGCAGTTACGTTTTTGTTGTCCTCTGACGGACTTTCCAAATCCGACGAGGGCTCCAACGAGTTAGGCGCCTCATTGGAAATCAGTCGAGTGGCAAAAAAAACAATCACCGCCAAGACGGATACAAGCAACAACAGGATTTTCTTCAAGACTGAGTCAGCAACGGTAAGTAATGATCAACAAGTAGCAGGGTAAAAAGCCCCATCAGATAGGTAATAGAGTATGCAAAAGTCTTCATGGGCAGGTCGGCTCGATCAGACACCTTCAACGCCACGGCGTAGTACAAAAAGATGACGTCCAAAAAGATCGCGCCGAGTAAATAGAATAAACCGCTCATTCCCGTCAAAAAAGGCATGAATGAGACCAACACCATCAAAATGGTATAAAGCAGTATGTGCAGTCGCGTAAATTCGTTGCCGTGGGTCACTGGCAGCATGGGGATGCCTACTTTGGCGTAGTCATCACGTCGATGAATGGCCAACGCCCAAAAGTGAGGGGGCGTCCAGGTGAAAATAATCAGGAACAGAATCAAGGCGTGAGCGTGCAGCTCACCGGTGACCGCAACCCAACCCAACACAGGCGGGGCAGCACCCGCCGCGCCACCAATGACAATATTTTGTGGCGTAGCGTGTTTTAGAAAAACAGTGTAAATCACTGCATATCCAATTAAGGATAAGAAAGTAAGAAGCGCCGTTAGCGGATTGACCAGAAAGGTCAAAATGATCATCGAGGCGACGCCTAAGATTAAGGCAAACCCCAAAGCACTGCGCTCGTGAATTTGCCCTGTTGGCAAGGGACGATTCTTAGTTCTGGCCATGTTGGCATCAAATCTTTGATCCAATACATGATTGATTACGGCCGCACTTGCCGCCGCCAGTCCAATACCAACGGTCGCAAACAATAGAATGTTGATGGGTACACCACCGGTAATCCGTACGTCAGTGGCTAAAAACATGCCTACCACGGCGGTAAACACGATCAACCCAACCACATTGGGTTTGCACAGTTCGAAATAGTTGCTTAGCCGTAAGGCAGTAGCTTCCATGGTAGCTATCTTCTTAACAAATAGTTCAACGTCACTACAGACAATAACAACAACGCTGCAACCCCATTGTGGGCCGCGGCGACAGACAGCGGAGCCCCCACGCGACGGTAACTATACCTAGGGTTATTTGGGCTACCAGCAGTACCAGTATAGTTTTGGCGGCGCGCCTTATCCACAGGTCAAAGCCTGACCGAGCAATCCAGAGCGCGATACCGCCTAGCACCAGCAGTGTCACAATTGCCCCAATTCTATGGGCAAGATGGATGGCGGTTCGAGCGTCGATGCCCAGCACACCGCCTTCGTAATCGATCCCAGTGCCCCGCCACATAACAAACGCCTCTGAAAAATCCGTCTTTGGCCACCACTGACCCTGACACTGGGGTAAGTCTGGACAGGCCAGCGCAGCGTAATTAGCGCTGGTCCAGCCACCCAGAGAAATCTGAGCAATCAGAACCAAAAGACCAAGGGCGGCCCAAAAGTTGTGTTGGATGAGAGTATTAGACCGTGATGTCCAATCTCGATGACGCAGGGTCATCAACCACAATAAGCTTAAGGTGGCCATACCGCCTAGCAGATGAGCCATAACCACCGTGGGATTCAGCTTCTCGGTGACGGTAAACATCCCCAGTGCAGCCTGAAACGTGACTAAGGCAAATAGTGCCCAGGGCAATCGCAGAGGTTGGCGAGGATCAACTCGGTTTCGCCAAGTGAGAACAGCAATCACCAAAATAAAGAGCCACAGTAGCCCCGCCACGTATCGGTGCAACATTTCTTTGAGTGCTTTCCCGTACTCAACCGGGCGTTCGGGAAATGCCTCGTTGGCCGCCGCGATATCTGCAGAAACCTTAGGTGCACCAGCAAAGCCATAGCACCCCGGCCAATCGGGGCACCCTAATCCAGCGTGAGACAACCGAACATAAGCACCCAGGACCACCACCATTAGAGTCCAAATAGTGGCCGAAAGGCAAAGCCAAAAGATTACGCGTCGCATGGATTAACTACTCATACCGTTTCACTTCAGCCAATTCGCGAAAGACGCAGAAGTCGTTTCAAATCTTCCAGCAACTCTTTTTGACCTACATCGGCAGCATAGACCAGTATCAAATTACCTACCGGATCAGCCACAAAAATAGCGTTACCCAATTGTTCCAACTTGTTCTTTTCGAGACTTTGTGCGAATTCACTATCGGACGGCAGCTGCACCGTCTTCAAGGTGGGATCTTCAAACTTTGCACTAAACTGAAGCCCATCCAGCTGAACCATCATACGCTGGACTCGGTCTCGCCTATGACCTAAAGCCAGCCGAACTTGTCCAATCCGACTTTCCAAGGTGCGACACGCTGCATCACACTGATGGGCCACCACCTGGATGAGTGTCCATTTGCCATTGAGTGCCGCTTTGTCCTCTTCGTTTTCCAGCTGCTCCGCAAGATTGATGACTGGCTCAATCAAATTCCCATGATGGGCGAAACCGGTTGGCCGCCACACCCCGGTAAAGTAAAGCACCCAAGCTAATATCAAGGGACCGAGAAACAGGGCTACCAATGCCCACAGTGCGCCGCGATTACTTTTCTTTTGGTCTTGATTCACTAGCCACCTTTTTGGTGTTTACCACGATAAATATGACGAATAGAGCAAGGGTCAGCGAAAACCATTGCACTGCGTAACCTATATGGCGCTCCGGACCAAACTTTACAAGCTGTTGTTTCACTTGGTACGTGGATGGGTGTATTTCATCCACTCGCAAC
>JBCCFQ010000147.1:0-7502 GCA_039029655.1 Pseudomonadota bacterium
ATTATTTTTTTCATCAAAGAACGGTATCACCAATCTAGGGTGGTCATTCTTTAAGTCATGAAATTTGTTAGGTACAACTGTGTTAACCCATGTATAAAATTTGGGAGCGTAGAATAACTCAAAATGAGATGTCGTTGGAATGTGTCTATTATTGACTGAGACGGTACAGCCTCTGACCACCACCGCCGAACAGCCTCGGCTAGTTCTGTATCGTTGTGCACAACCGTACCTAGATGGTGTCCATTTATTACGCCATCAGGATCCAAGAAGGACACCACTGGGACACCGCGACGCCAGGCTTGCAAAAAAGTATTCGGAAAACCCTCTTGCGAGGATGTGTTCACGAACACCCTGGCTCTCTTGAAATACCCCTCTACCTCCGGGAAGGATCTAAATCCTAAGAAGTCCAGGTTATCTAGTTCAGCACTTTGAGATGCCACCGTCTCATACAACTCAGGCTGGGTCTGCAACTCACCACCAATCATCACAAATCGATGCTCTGGGCAGCGTTTTGCTAACTCTACAAACCGCATGGGGTCTTTTCTTTTTCGAATGGTGGCAACCCACAACACTATGTCACGGCCGTCGTCTCGCGTGTCGTCGGCCGGGGGTAAGAAGTTTTTCAAGACTTGGGGAGAAACGCCAAAATTGTCCTCGGCGAGCCTTTGTTGCACCATTGACTGTACTGTCACAAGGTCCGCCCGTCGCAATCCATAGCGATACAACATTCGATCTCTTGCCGTGTTTATGGGTAAGTTTCCCGGTTCAAAATCGGCATCCAAAGCACCAGCGAAACAATACTTTCTGTCGTACTTACGACAAAAAATTCTCAACACAGCCGGTAAAAAAGACGCCGTTCGAGTGTAGTACAGGTCCGCATCCGCTTGTTTCAACGCTCCCCATAGCTTGGTCAAACGTGGGTAAAAAAACCTGAGGATGGGCAACCCATGGGATTTTCGGTAAGTGGCGAATACCTTGATGCCATCCACTTCCTCATAGGGACCCTGACCAAAATCCCGGGTCACAAAGCTCACTGCCCAACCCCTGCGGGCCAAACCTCTGGCTATTTGTACTTGCTGAAGTTCGGCACCACCGACGTGAGCCTCTGTGGCCTTTCCAGAGAGCAAAGGATAAGCATTTGTGGCAACAAAACAGATTTTCATACCGGCTGACGGATCAAGCCTTCAGATTCAAATCGAGCGCGTTGTTGACTGGCCATGTGCTCAATTCGTTCATTCAAACACAGTCGCACAGCAAGACCCACGTAGGCCCAAACAAAAGGCCAAGGTTTATAGAGCACGGTAAAGAAAATAGCCACCAGTACCGCCATGAAACCAAACACAAAGCTGGTCATTTCTGTACGCAACGGCCCGTGTGTTATCCGCGCCGTATCCGCCACAAACTTCACTATGTTCCGCACCAAAAAGAAAAAACCCACTAAACCGGCGATGCCGAGAGAGAACAAATAGTATAAATAAGTGTTGTGCGGATCTGTTTGTATGCGAAACAGATTGAAACTATTCCAACCAAAACCGGTGAGGAAGGAGATCGGATCCTGCATCATAACGCCTAGAGCAGAGGCCCAAATCCATGTCCGGTTTGAACTCACTGTATCTAAGTTACTGTCCGTGCTCTTTTCAAAACGCTCCTGCATGACCTCTGGGTATTGGATATAGATTACCAAAATCGTCAGGGAGAGAATGATCGAAAAGGCCAATGCCCATTTGACGACGATGGCAGACCTGACGACACCTCGCAAAGCAATAACGCTGAGCAGCGCGCCAAAGACCAGCCCGACATAAGCACCCCGAGACCCCGACAAAATCAACATACCCAAACCCACTAGCGCGGATCCGACAAAGACGAGACGCCCAAAACCACTGAGGTTAAACACGGCACCAATTAGAAGAGGCACAAAAAACGCCAGCAGACCACCGTACTCATTTGGCTGCCCCAAAGGACCTTCAACACGACCATTGAAATCCCCTATTAGCCCTAAGTTAGGTATGTTGTACAAGTCCACCAGGGTAATGAAGTTGGCCAGCGCGATAATCACCAGCATCGCCTTACCTAACCAAAGGACATCTCTTGTGGAGCGAAGCCCATAACAAAAGACGATGAAGAACAAATAGTGATCCACTAGATTGTTCTTAACCGTCACAAGTCCTCTGAGCAATCGATAACCTGTTAGCTCTACAACAATGCCCACGTACAGGACGGAAATAATGGCCAGAACAATCAATAACAAAAAGGGCGCATGTATCGCCATGGCATCGAAGCGGATCTCTTGCTTGTTGATTACACCTTCCAGCAAGATGATCGCAAAAATAGCGTACAAATAGGCGTTCTTAACACTAAGACCCGGCGCCAACCCCAGTCCCCAACCAAACATTTGGTCAGCGAGTAGTACCAGAAACAAAGATAACAAGATGGTTCGGCGCATTACACTTCTACCTTTTGGTAACCTAGGGTTGCTAACTCCCCCTGATTTAGAAAATTGATCAACCGAACGGTTCGCTGCGACATTTTGTTACGCCATCCATCCGTCGCTCGTTTATCGAATCCCTGAGAAATAACGCCTTGTTTAAACGATGAGTTGTACTGGGTGGGATTCAGCATGGACGGTGTTTTTTCAACTTCAAGAAAATCGCAGATTCGGGTCACCGCTTCATCTGGCTTGTGCACTAAGTCCTCGTACCGGGAAAGTAAATAGTTGGGCCTATGCTGCAATTTGTGATGAATCCTTGTTGTCCACTTGATCTGAATGTAGATATGGACGAAGTGCTGCAGGCGGATCCAAGCATTTTTTGCTCGACCATAGTCATCTCGAACGTACTTACTCATCTGCGAGGAGTAGATGGCCCTAGGATCTCTTACCGTGTGAATTAGCCGACAGTCTGGAAACCACTCCAATAATTGCTCTGTCCGTGAATAATGTAAGGGAAATTTCGCCCCGGGTATGGACTTGCCGGCAAAGGCTGCGTGCTCGGACAAAAGACACTTGAATACTTGCTTCAAGGACAAGCTCGTCTCTGCCATCAAAGCGTTTCTTAGGGCTTCTCGCGGTACCTTTTCCGAAATCTCGGACCAGAAGTAGCCATAGGGCTCCTCCGAGTAAAGCAAATCCACCAAACCATCCACGTCTTTTAGGGCATCAATGGAGCCGAAGTTCTGTTCTATGCTGGATTTGAGATCAGGGTGAAGCCACCTTGGGCACAACAAAAACATCTCGTTGATCATGTCGATGTCAGGACCTGATGTCAGGATTGTCTTCAGCATCTCCGATCCCGTGCGCGACCCTCCGATAATGAATACCGGTTTCATTTGGCCACCGAGAGCGTGGGATTCGAGTCGTTAACCACGTCCGAGAGCAAGTGACGGTAGACTTTCGTTACTCTGTCCACTTGTTGTTCGAGGGTGAACTGAGTTACCACAGTTTGCCTACCCTTTTGGCTCAGCTTTGCAGCCAGCGCCTGGTCATCCAAGATTCTAAGTACTGATCGTGCCAGCTCTTTCGAATCATTGGGGGGAACCAGTAGGCCGTTTTCCCCCGGCTGTATAATATCGTTGACACCGCCACCTAACGTCGCAACCACCGGCGTCGCCGTTGCCATACCTTCGATAATAACCAAACCAAAAGGCTCAGGCTCCACAGACCCATGCACTAATACGTCCAAGTCGTTCAGAAGCGCTGGGACATCTTCCAACTCCTTAACAAACGAAACATGGGAACCCAAGTCTAAGCGATCAATCGATGTTTTCAGCTGATCATAATAGTGTTGATCAATTTGGCCCGAGCCGACTTCACCGACAATAACCGCCCTTGCATCCGGTCTGACTTTTGCGATGATCTCCATGGCCTGAACAAACACATGCTGGCCTTTCCAAGGAACAATTCGTCCCAACATACCAACCAGTTTGTCCCGCTCTGAGCATCCCCAACCGTTTGAGCGAGAACCGCCGAGACGAGTCTTAGTGAACCTTTGGGTGTCTACACCGTTGTGGAGCAATTCTCCCTGTCCCCAGCCGGATTCCTCGCACCAGAGCCGAACGGCGTTAGAAATGTACAAGAACCGACTGACAAAACGGCCAATGTACCGGTGAAACCCTGTAACTTTCGGAAACATATGCACGTGAGCGACACAGGGGACTTTCGCTAGACGACTGGCAACAATGGCTGCCTCGGAACCACCGGTCCCGTTCACGTGCAACAAACCAATGTTGTGCTTTTCCAGCAAAAGACCCAGATGACGAGCATTCTTCCAATCTCGTCTAATAAAACGATACAAGGCACGGACCGTATCGTAACCATTACCCACTCTCTTACCGAGATTGCGTCTTAACCATTTTCCAATGTCACGACGTTTTTGTTTCATCACGGCGCCACCGCCATAAACGCGGGTACCTGGCTGGCCCATAAACTCCACTGGGACTTGATGGCCTTCAAAAAAAGACTTGCTCCGAGCGGCTCTCGGATCATCTGGACCCGTGGCAAAAACCACCATGGGTTCAAAATCGCTGCGGTCCAAGCGCGACACAATGTCCCGCAAGACATGGGCGCCTCCGCCACTGGCATCGGGAGCAAAATATAGGATGCGGGTGGGCTCCGTCATCCAACCGTTTCCTGTTGGGCGTTATGGGTCTTCATCAATCGTTGATCCATATCGACACACAGGTTGTGTATTTCTGGCGCAAGCGCGAGGTCGCGTCCCTTTGATATGGAATTCCCATGCACCTTTGCCAGTGCGGACTGGCTAGGCGGCTCCAATCCCAAAAAGGCGTAGATTTCATATATTACGCGTATCGGGTCGCTAGCCATTTCTTCGTAGCGACACATTCTAACCCGCGGATTGCTTCCCAAGTCCTGGGTGAAAAACAATTCGTTTCGAACGTACCAAAACAAAGCCGCAGCATCGTATGCGGTCATGTCGTCCCGCCATACCGAACGTACCAGCTCTCGTAACTTCACAGGTAATCGTTCCGAAGACCACTCGGTCTCGTCACCTTCAACAATCAGTCTTATCAATTTGAATTGAACTTCTTCGCCAAACTTTTTAACCCTGGAGTTGGCAACACCAGCGAAGCCACGATGGGCCCAGATGGCTTTGGCATTGGGAAACTCATCCAGCAGTTCAAGTGTGCGTTGACTCTCCATGAGAGGTTTAGCAATTACCAAGGGCACACGATCGTCGGCAAGCATGTCATGTATTCGATCCACCGGCATCATCCGTGGCCAATACTCCTTCAACCAACCGTTCTCGCTATAAGACTTTGTTCTCAAGTCTCGTTCAAAAACGTTGAGTAACATGGTGGTACCACTACGCTGACATCCCAAGATCAGAGCGATAACTTGATGCGTCGGTTTTGGCATCACAAGACGCTGGTGTAGAAACTTGCTGAGCTTCAGCTTGCCATTTGAAAACCGCTTTTTTAGCCGAAGGTTGGAGGTTACCGGCGCCATTACACACCCTCCTTGGTGGCCAGCTGCGGATTCAAAAACGTCATAAGCTTCGCCACGCGTTCGTCCCAACTGTTGGCCTTGGCAATGTTTTTCCTAGCCTGGACACGATCCGTCGCACATTCGGCCAAAGCATCGGTGATCAATGAGGCAAACTCGCCTCGGCTTTTAGCCAGATAGACATGATCTGTAAACGGCATCGCAGCCGGAAACCGTGTGGTAACAATAGGCTTACCTAGAGCCATATAGTCATACAACTTCAGTGGACTCAGATTGTCTGTTTCTTTGGTGTCTCGGTAGGGCACCAAGCAAACGTCAAAACCGTTCACAAAATGAGGCACCTGATCGATGGGCCTCACCCCAAGAAACCGCACATTTGGCTTGGATTTCAGTAGTTCGAGCTCGGACTCACAGCCTGCAGGGCTGATCTGTCCCATAAAGACCAAGTTGCACTCCGAAAAGCGATCACTCAGTTCAGACAGCATTGCCAAATCCAGCCTTCCAGATATCAAGCCCGAATACCCCAAAATCGGTCCGTCCAGCACTTCAAGTTCAGGCGGTATCCGTGGACGAAGACTAGCCTCGTTGTACGCTTCATAATCCACAGCATTGGGCAACAACAAGGTATTCGCATTAAGGGGGGATTTACTCTTGTATAGGTTCTCGGAAACAACGATGACTCGATGGGCTTTGCTTAAGATTTCTTCCTCAGCCCGTTTCTTAATTTCATAGTTGCGAGAATTAACACCGCTATAGCTGAGGTACTCATCCACCACGTGATAGGTTAACGTAGACTCATCAAACTGCCCGATAAGACTGACCATATCCGGTCGACTCAGCCATACATCGAGGTTTTTCAACCCAAGTGCCGCCACAGCTTTTGCGATGACACGGTGCCATCGCTTCCGAGTCACTCCACGCAACCCAAAACGCCCGGACAGAGGGGCACACAAGGGAGCCGCCATGACGTATAGATTACTCTTGACCTCACTTACCGGATTGTCACGACAACTCTTAAAAATCTCTGACCAGCTAACTTCTTGCTTCTTTAGCTGGGCTCGAAGCGCCTTCAGGCCCAAAGGCGGTTCCACGTAAAGGATTTTGTGTTTCTTTGATAAACGCCATAGCAGATGATGGCGATTACGCCACATACCTTCCCAGGGTTCCGGTCCGAAATAGATGATGGAAGAATCAGACACCGCGCGGCTCCGCAACAGATCGCTGACCCCGAACAAGTCGAATCAATGGACGCAGATAGGTTTTCCAACCAAAAAACCGGGTCACCGTCAGTTTCGCTTTAATGCGTTTCCAAGGCGACACGATTGCGCTCACTCTTTGTTTGCTAAGCCGTCGGAAAAACCGCATCCCTAAGTCGCGAAAACCCGCGATATCCCCTTCGACTTGCCGCTCCATAAGTGCCAATAAGCCGACAAACTCTTCGCACCACTCCTTAACTGGAAACGAGAATGTGCGTTGCTCGGGGTATTGACGAAAACTCGATTTGATCTCCTTGATGTCGACCCAATCGTAGTCATTGACGAGTCGTACTATAGCGTAACCGTCTTCCAACAAATTGTGCTTGGAACTTAAACCACCGATAGACTTCAAGGCTGCAACGTTGAACAGCACACTGCACAAATAGACCGCCGTCTTGTTGGTAAACCATGCCAAATACAAATCCCGGGGAGTATGATCGGCAACGTCATTAGGTGAGTTCCAGATGACTTCGTTGTCCTTATTGATAGTTCTTGCGCCAGTTCTCACAAAACCGATGTTATCCTTGCCCTGCAACGAATCCACACAAGACTGTAGGAAATCAGGATCAATTAGGTCGTCGTCGGACAGTAGCAACAAGTACTCACCATTCGCATCTTCGACACAAAAGTTGAAGTTAGGGTTGGCACCTAGATTGGTCTCGTGTCGTACGTATCGAATACGTGGATCATCGTATCCACCCACCACATCCGCAGTGTTATCCGGGGAACAGTTATCTGAGATAAGCAACTCAAAATCAGTGAAGTTTTGGGCCAAAACGCTGTCAATA
>JBCCFQ010000148.1:0-7497 GCA_039029655.1 Pseudomonadota bacterium
ATGGGAACTTCTCGTTTGGTGGATTTGTATCTCAACAACCAGCGACCGACCGATGCAGTGCCGTTGGTGGCAATGTTGGAGGAGGCGGATCCGAACTCTCCCGACGTCCTTATTTTGCAGGCGCGACTGGCCCATCAGAGAACTCAACCGGATGTGGCTTTTGAGTACATGAAGCGTGCCAAAGGTTTTAAAAGGGAGGCATGGTCAACCGAAGATCAAGCGCTGTTGGATCAGTATGGCCGACTCGCCGATGAGTAAACGGTGCGAACCGCGACTTAATACAGCTTAAAGCGAGAGTACTGCGCGAAATGATTGAAGGTGCTGGAGTTCGCAAGGTAGGTTGCACTACGGCCGGCAGCTAACCGACGCGGAAGTCGCCACCCTTCCATTCTAAGAGTTTGACTCTCAAGAAAAGTCAGGTTGAGCAGACACCTCCGCGCCAGGTTGTTAATCGAAGGTTTAGTCTTTAGTTACGTCAATGTCTTTGACCCAGGTGCCAGACTCGGCGTCCCAGTAGGCGTCTACGTCTCGCGTAACTTGGTCTCCATTGCCTCTTGTGAGCACCGTGTTCCGTTCATAACCATCTTCTGTTCGGCTAGTCGTATCATTGACAGTTCGAGTTTGCCCGTCGCGGCCGACGTAGTCGACGTCTCGTGTTCTTACACCATTTTCCGTGTCCCTTGACACGATGGCATCTCGGGTGGCTTGGTTGCCATTCGCGTCTGTCAAGACACTGTTGCGCTCAAATCCCGTTTCGGTCTGAGTCGTGGTGTGGTTTGCCGTTCTCGTCTGCCCATCTCGCCCTACAAATGTGACGTCTTTGGTGCGAATGCCATTTTCCTTGTCATTGTTTACCACAACGTCTTTAGTAGCTTGTCGTCCTTGTGCGTCGGTGAAAACGCTGCCTCGCGTGTAGCCGTTTTGTGTCTTGTTGGTCTGATGATTGGCTGTTCTTTGTTTGCCACCGGGTCCGGTGTAGGTCACGTCTTTGGTGCGTTGACCCAACTCTCGGTCGTTGGTCACGGTGACGTCACGGGTCGCTTTTCTGCCGTTGTGGCCTGTCCATTCAGTACGGGACTCTCGACCGTTCTCTGTCCGCTTATGACGAGTTTGCTTGGATCGTTGTTTGCCGTCCACTGATCGGTGTTTTCGACCCTGTCGACGAGACTTCGGCGCGTCACTCTGAGCCAGTACGATAGGCTCTGGGTGAGCCAAGTTTGGGTGGGTTAAGCCCAGGCCGAGCGATAGAGCGGCTGAGGTGCCTAATACCAATAATGATCTACGTAACATGATTTCGTCTCCCCGACTGAAACTTGTTGATACATAGAAGACCAACGATCTTGTTGAGCTTTGGTTGACTATTGGATGGGGAACTGCGTCACGTTTTCAGGAGGATTCTTGCGCCTCTGGTTGTTCTGGAGTGTCGGTATCCTCGACAGGCTCCGCTGCAGGAGGCGAAACGGGTGTTTGTGTGGCATTAGCATCCAAGAAATCCAAAACGAGGCCTGTCATTGCCTTAATGCCCACCGCAATGGAACTGTCATCGGCACGCATATTGGGTGTATGTAGTCCACCGGTCTGGACACCCTCTGCGCGAACACCCAGCCGGAAAACGTACCCGGGTATTTCCCGAGAGAAAAAAGCAAAGTCTTCAGCACCCATGACTGCGTCTGAGGCAAGCACGTTCTCCACACCCAAAGTGTTTTGCAGACTGGTGAGCGCCCAACCGGAGAGATCCCTATCGTTGACGGTGGGTGGAGTCACTCTTTGATAGTCCAGGCTAAATGTACCATTGTTGGATTTTGTGACGCCCTCCAGTATCTCTCCTAAGCGCTGCTCGACGAAGTCTTGAATGCGTTCGTTATAGGTTCTGACGGTGCCGCTTAGTTGAACCTGCTGGGGAATAATGTCGAAACGCTCACCGCCGTTTACTTGACCGATGGAAATCACCGCGGGCACTCTGGGATCAAGATTCCTCGCACGAATGTTTTGAATAGCCGTAATGGCTTGTGCCGCCATAACCACCGGGTCGGCGCTTAAATGAGGCCACGCACCGTGGGATGGAGCACCATTGATCACAATGTCGAAGCGATCTGATGATGCAAATGCGGGCCCAATTGTGTGACCGACTTGCCCAACCATGAGAGAAGGGAAGGCGTGCAGGGCAAAAATCGCCTGGGGTCTAATGCTTGAGAAAACACCCTCCTCCAGCATCAAGGATGCACCGCCAGATTCACCCTTTGGCGCCCCTTCTTCGGCGGGCTGAAAGATTAACAAGATCGTGCCCGCCAGCTCTTCCCGTCGGGCCACTAAGGTTTGTGCGACACCAAGTTGGACTGCTATGTGAATGTCGTGCCCCGCGGCATGGGAGACACCCACTTCCTTGCCTTCGAACTCCGCGCGCTTGGTGGAGGCAAAGTCAAATCCGGTGGCCTCTGTTACTGGTAGCGCATCCATGTCAGCACGAAGCGCCACCACGGGACCGGGTTTGCCGCCTTCGATGGTGCCCACAACGCCTGTATGGGCAATGCCCGTCCTGACAGGGATGTCTAGCGCCGTCAGAAATTCTGTAATGAGCGCGGCGGTCTCAAACTCTCGATTGGATAATTCTGGATTAGCGTGAATCTGCTGACGAATTTCGATGATGTCTGGGGCAATTCCGTCAACAAACTCACTGACGGATTGGCTGAAAGCAGTTTGCCAAGACAGAAAAAAAACTCCAACCCAAACGCGCTTCATGGTCCATCCTCTTGATCAAGACGGACCAGAGTATACTGAATTACCCCTGAGCGCCCAACGGCGTATTCAAGTTATCTCTTGCCTTAAGCGGAGGAGCGTTTTAACTCCGGTAGGTCTTGTTCGGAAGCACAGTAGCCATAGGTTTCCAGCATCCCCTTAATTTTCGAGCTTCTTACTGGCATGCTCAGCAGCTTACCTTGCCCTATCCGGCAGCCATGACTCAGGAGAAATTCCAGTTGTCTTTCTGTCTCAACGCCTTCTGCCACGGTTCGCATGTTTAGACTCTTGGCCATGGAAATGACGGCGGCACAGATGGCTTTGCCGCCGGATTCCTTACCAATTTCCGATACAAAAGATCGATCGATTTTTAGTACGTCAATGGGAAATCTTTGTAGATAGCTTAGACAGGAATGGCCGGTACCAAAGTCATCGATGGCCAGGGAGATGCCTAAGTTTTTAAGGTTTTGCAAATAGCTTTGGACGCTAGCCGTATCTTCCATTAGAGACCCTTCGGTCAACTCTAATTCAATGAGAGATGGGTCGATTTCATAGCTTCGTATCATTTCCGCAATTTGGTTAACGAAATCTACCTTTCGAAATTGCCGTGGCGACACGTTGATGGAGATGGGAAGTAATGGCAGCCCCATCTCCCGCAGATGTGCCAGTTGCATCAGTGCTTGTTTGATTACCCAATATCCCAGTGGCACGATGTGACCACTCTCTTCCGCTACTGGAATAAACTCAGTTGGGTCAATGGTGCCTCGCGTTGGATGCTTCCATCGAAGCAAAGCTTCGAAACCACTGATGGCCTTGGTCTCTAACTCAAACTTAGGTTGGTAATAAAGTTCGAAGCCATCAACGACGATGGCTTTCTTAATGTCGTGTTCCAACTGATGATAATTGATGATTTCAGCATGCATGCTTTGGGTGAAAAATTTGAAGTTATTTCTACCCTTTTCCTTAGCCTGATACATGGCGATGTCGGCGTTTTTTAGCAATGTTTTTGGATCATTGTTATCGCTTGGATACAAAGTAATACCAATACTGGTGGTCATAGGAATTTCCCGGTCCACCACCGAGAACGGGTCGGCAAACGCGGCCAACAGGTTCTTGGCCATCGTTTCGGCATCAAAGGCGCTACGGACGTCTTCTAACAAGACGGCGAATTCATCGCCACCTAACCGAGCAACCGTGTCACCGGATCTTACGCAGCCAGCGATTCGTTGCGCTACGGCCTGTAGTAACTGATCACCCGTGTGGTGACCCAAAGTATCGTTGACACCCTTAAACTGATCAAGATCGAGAAACAATAGGGCAATCTTGCTTCCGTTTCTTCTCGCTCTAGCGGTTGCCTTCTCAAGTTGGTCGTTGAAGTATTGGCGATTGGGCGTTGCCGTGAGTGGGTCGTACTGCGCTAAGTAGTTGAGCCGCATTTCGGCGCGTTTTCGTTCAATGCCATATCGAACCGCACGCAGGATGGTGCGGCCATCACCTTCCCATTTGACCAGATAGTCTTGTACACCACGATTAAGAATATCGATGGCGTAGTCTTCATCGTCCTGTCCACTCAGCACTACTATGGGAATACGGGTGTTGGCTAACTGGATCTGTTCGACGCAGCTAAGCCCCGATGCATCGGGTAGGTTCAGGTCCAGCAGCACACAATCGAATTCTTGATCGTGTAATGCCTTGATAGCGTCGGTAAGGTGGGTGACGTGGGTCAACGAGATTTCTCGTTTCTTCTGGCGACTCAGACACAATTCCAGAAATTGTGCGTCGCCAAGATCGTCTTCCACCAATAGCAACTTCATTGCCACGTGCCAACCAGCCTATCGTTACGTAGGAGACCGTTTAGGCTAATATAGACGCTCAGGATTTGATGAGAGTTCGATCACAAAATAAGTCCTCCGAAAGTCTGTAAGCGACTGTTTTAAAGGAGAAAATGCTTGTTTTGAGACCTGGGTCAAGCAAGCAAGGTATTAGATATACGGGGGTTAATGTGGCAGGTCGCAAGAGCGTGTGGGAGCAGATTCGGTCCAATGCGGTGGCATTGATAAGCTTAACCGTTGCCTTGGTGGGTTTGGCTTACAATACTTGGCGGAATGAAAAGACCGAAGCCAATCGCAATGTGAGAGAAGCGGCATTCCTGCTGATGGAAGAAATTGTCGAGTTTCAGAGTGTCGTGTTGTTCACCAGGTTTGCCGACGGTGGAGATGAAGAGGCGACAGAAGGCGATTATCGCAGGGGTTGGGTCCATGTCATTGCGATAAAAGACCTGAGCTACAACATGCCCGAGGAAGTGCAGGACGCTACCCAACAGCTCTCTTTGGAATGGGAAAACAACGTCGATTCATATGCCGATGACGATGAAAGCTATGAGAAGCTGGATGGCGCCATAGACAATGCAAAACAGGAGATTCTGGAAGCCATCATGGAGCTAGACTAGAACAAGTCCATTTGATTGCCCGTCCCTGGTACTTTGAACGAGGTTGTATTCAGCTGGTCAGATCGACGTTCCAACGGTAACCCATTTTTCCTACACGCAAGCCGAAATCTATTTTTAATCAGTTTGGCGATTTCTCCCGTGCCGCTCATGCGCTGACCAAAGCTTGCATCGTATAGTTTCCCACCGCGACACGCCTTAACCAAATTCATGATGTGGTCCGCTTTCAGTGGCGCATAGGACTTCAACCACTGCTCGAAAATTTGTTTTACTTGATGGGGCAGTCGTATGAGCACATAGCCCGCGCTGGTGACGCCTGCAGTCGCGCAGTCGCCAATGATGTCTTCTATTTCGCTGTCGTTAATCCCTGGGATGATTGGCGCCATGAGTACACCCACAGGAAGACCGGCTTCGCTTAAGGTTCGTATCGTTTTTAGGCGACCGTTGGGTGATGCAGCTCGTGGTTCCATACTGCGCTTTAGTTCCGCGTTCAACGTTGTCACGGAAATCATGACTTGGACCAGGTTTTTGCTGGCCAATGACTGCAAAATGTCGAGATCACGAAGCACCAATGTGCTCTTAGTAATCAGGGCGCAGGGGTGATTGAATTCGTCCAATACTTTGAGCAAACTTCGGGTGATTTTTTGAGTTCTTTCCATCGGTTGGTAACAATCCGTGTTGACGCCGAGATTTATTGGAGTACAGCGATAGTTCTTTTTGCTGAGCTCCTTTTTAAGCAGGTCAGCGGCGCCTTTTTTGTAAAAGAGTTTGTTCTCGAAATCCAGGCCCGATGACAGATCAAGATATTCGTGGGTGGGTCTAGCAAAGCAGTAAACACAGCCGTGCTCGCAACCATGATATGGGTTGATGGATGCGTCGAAAGGTACATCCGGTGACTGGTTAAAGCTTATGATATTGCGCGGTTGTACCGCGGTAACTGTGGTGTCAAAAAACTCACCATCTGGTTGCCAGTCCTCTTCGAAGACACAGTGGTTTTGATGGAAGCGATTGTGAGGCCGATCTGGAACGCCGCGGTTTTTCTGTTGATTCATACTGTATATATATACAGTTTTTTGTATGTGAGGTAAAGGCAAGGTGCAACGTGTCTGTGTGTTTTGTGGTGCCAATAACGGCACCCAACCCGTCTTCCAACAAAAGGCCCGCGCTTTAGGCGAAGTCTTGGCAAAGGAGGGTCTGGGTGTTGTCTACGGGGGTGCAAAAGTGGGTTTGATGGGCGCGGTGGCTGATGCCGCGTTGAGTCACGGTGGCGAGGTGATTGGAGTCATTCCTGAGGCGTTGATGAAAAAAGAACTCGCCCACGAAGGCCTAGCGGCACTTCACGTGGTGAAATCAATGCATGAAAGAAAAGCCATGATGGCGGATCTGGCAGATGGTTTTATCGCTTTGCCGGGAGGGTTCGGGACCATGGATGAGACATTCGAAATCGTTACCTGGTCGCAGTTGGGTTTTCACAAAAAGCCCTGCGCCGTGTTGGACGTGGAAGACTATTATGAACACTTAAAAAAGTTCATCGAAAACATGATCGACAATGGTTTTGCAAAACCAGGCCATGCGGACTTGCTCTTGCACGGTGATGAGCCCCTGGCCTTGCTAAAACAAATGAGAGATTTTGAATGGCAGCCGGTCAAAAAATGGACCGATCAAGACATCCGTTAAAACAAATCTAGAGGATCATCTGATGTACTCAAAAGCTGTACTGTTTGTATTTGCGTTGGTTTACATTGCCTTGGGGGTTTGGTGTTGGTCAATGCCTGTGGAGGTAGCCGGCAGGGTTGGTTTCAAACTTGTAGGTGACTCTGGGGTGTCGGAATTTCAAGTGGTCTATGGCGGGCTGGAATTGGCCATCGGGTTTTTTCTGTTGTTTTGTTTTAAGAATGCTCAGTACCAACAAGCAGGTCTGGTGTTTGCGGTGATTAGTTCGGCTTGCCTCTTTGGGGTCAGAACCATTTCAATAGCCTTAGGTGGTGAGTTCGAAGCAATTACTTATCGACTTTGGGCAGCAGAGTTGGTCATCGTAATACTGGCGCTCAGCGCCTGGTTCACGAGCAACAAGTCTTCTACCGGAGTGAGTGCCCACGGTGTTGATTCGTAAGAGAGACATATTTTCGGGTAAAGTTGTTAAGCTTTCCGTACAGACGGTCAAACTACCTAACGGTCAAACCGCAGAACTAGAAATCATAGATCATCCAGGTGGCGTCGCCGTCTTGGCTTTAGACGATTCGAATCAGATTTGCTTACTCCAGCAATACCGTTATGCCGCAAGCGGATCGATCTGGGAAATCCCAGCGGGCACC
>JBCCFQ010000149.1:0-7452 GCA_039029655.1 Pseudomonadota bacterium
CACATGAACCCTTAGCTGAGTCAGCTCTTCCACCAGAACCCGTATTTGCTCTGAGAATTCCCCCTGTAGAGAACGTGCCGCTGCCTTGGCCGCCTGCTCAGAGCCACTGCTGATGAGATCTGCCACTGCCTCCGCTTGGGCCAGATCCATCTTGTCGTTGAGAAAGGCTCTTTCGGAAAACTCCCCCGGGTTGGCGGGTCTTGCACCAAGTTCCAACACCCTTTTCAGCAACAAATCCATCACCACGGGCCCGCCGTGACCCTGTAGCTCCAATACGTCCTCTCCCGTGAAAGAATTAGGGCCCTTGAAGTACAGGGCTAAGCCTTGGTCGATGGTTTCCCCAGAGGCATCACAAAATCGGGCAAACATGGCCTCTCTGGGAGGTAAGGCTCGATGAAGCAAAGCCTCTACGATATTTGAAACCCAAGGGCCCGACACTCGCACAATGCCCACACCCCCGATACCCGCAGGTGTTGCAATGGCGGCGATGGTGTCATGATTCTCGTTCACACTGGGTCTTTATTGGCACTCGGAGCTAGATTATCTAGGAATTGGGCTATGAAATCTTCCAAAGTCAGTTTTATCAATCAGCAGGGTCAAACCCTATCAGGCAACTTGGAAACGCCCACCCGGCAGCCCAAAGCCTACGTGTTGTTCGCTCATTGCTTTACTTGCACTCGCAATATCAAAGCAGCGCGCAATATCGCCAGAGCCCTGACCAAAGAAAACTTTGCCGTGCTGCGGTTTGATTTTGCAGGCCTTGGCCAAAGCGAAGGGGACTTCGCTGATACCAATTTTTCCTCCAACGTGAGCGACTTGGTTTCTGCAGCAAAATTTCTAGAGCAAGAATACGAGGCGCCAAAGATCTTGGTTGGTCATTCTCTCGGTGGCGCGGCGGTGCTTCACGCCGCCAAAGACGTTCCATCCAGCGTTGCCGTAGCGACTATTGGTTCCCCGGCAGATCCAGCTCATGTGACCCACATGTTAGGAGAGCTTAAGGACACCATTTGTGAAACTGGTGAAGCACAAGTGCAGTTGGCAGGTCGCCCTTTTATCATCAAGAAACAATTTATTGATGATTTACAATCCCAAGACGTAGACACGGTTGTGGGTGGTTTACGAAAAGCGCTGTTAATTTTCCACGCACCTTTGGATGACACAGTGTCCGTAGACAACGCTGGTATATTGTTCCAAAAAGCCAAACATCCAAAGAGTTTTGTTTCCTTAGATAAGGCCGACCATCTGTTGTCGCGAGAGGAAGATTCTCGTTATGTAGGACAAGTCTTGGCCGCTTGGGCGACCAAGTATCTAGCGTCCTCTGAGGAGGAACAAAAACCGTTAGCCACCCATGGTGATGTGGTGGCACAAACGGGGGGTGATGCTGGCTTTTACACGCAAATAAACGCTGGTGGACATACGTTGGTGGCCGATGAACCAGCCAGTGTTGGCGGTACCGAACGGGGCCCGTCACCTTATGAACTAGTGAGTTCAGGATTGGCCGCTTGCACCACTATGACCTTACAAATGTATGCCCGGCGAAAAAAGTGGCCGCTGGAGTATGCTGTCACTCATGTTCATCACTCCAAGCAGCATTTGGAAGACTGCGTAGACTGTGACAACCCAAAGGCCAAGATTGATGTATTCGTGAGAGAAATCGAAGTAACGGGCCCGTTGGATGAAGCTCAACGGACACGGTTACTAGAGATTGCGGAAAAGTGTCCGGTTCACAAAACCCTGCACGCTAAGGCTCACATCGAGACTAAGTTGATTTAGTGGGTGGCTTTGTAACGACTATGGCTGTTTCTTAGAAGCTACCCTCTATGTCCAGCCTTAAAAGCAGACCGAATTCGCGAAACCGATCTTCCCTAAAGGCAATGTCCCCCGCGACGCGATCATTGAACACGGTTCGGAAAAAATCATTGCCCCGGTCGAATACGTTTCCGACACTACCTCGTAACGTCACACCGAAAAAGTCTTTGTTCTCCACAAAAACTTCGGCAAACGCCGTGCTGGGGCGAAAAACGCTGATCTCGTCCAGTCGAACCGACGGTGTATCCTCTTGGTAAGACATTTCAATGCCCGCCGCCCAGTCAGTTTGTGGGAAATCCTGTCGAATGGTTACTTCATAATCAAACTGGTCATCAGCGGAGATGCGTCGATTGGTGCCCAGCAGTGGATCTGCAACCTCCGAGTCTGTGAAGAAGGCCTCTAAGTCCAAACGACCCCCGGGCCAGCCCAGGGTGTCAAAAATCAACGTCATGTTCACGGAGGCCCCATATCTCTCGGCGGAATCCAGGTTACCTGGCGCTTGACCACCCCCTTGGATTGGAATTAAGTCGACAATGTCAGATACATCCTCGTAGAAACCACCGATGGTTATGGAGCCCAGGCTACCCAATGATTTTTGTACCTCGAGATCGATCACCCAGCTTTGTGGTGGCACTAAGTTTGCGTTAGTGACGTTCACCGTATCTTGGTTGACGTTAACTGAGGCAATAAAGTCAAAAAATTGCAGTTGGCCCACTCGTCTTTCTATCTGCAGCGAAACATTCAGATCTTGGGAGGCACGATAATTGAGGGAGGCAAACCCTTTACCCCGATAAAAATCTCGGGTCAGTCCAAATTCGCCGCTTTGACTGATCTCGGAGTACTCAACCCCTAAAGAGGTTTGCAGCTGTAGCTTATCGGTTAATGCCCGACTATAACTCAGCGTGGTTTCCGCCCGATCTTCGTCGACTCGGGCCGTTGCCCCGGCAAAATCCACCGGCACCAAATCACCGCTTGCATTACGTTCTTGTAACTCGGCTTCAATATCTAAGAAATTTCGAGTAGCCTCAATGGCCCACTGCCAATTTCCATCCAGTGCATCAAAGCTGTATTCGGTACGAATGACTGTCTCGGCTTCGTCCGCTTCCCGATTAAATAGTGAACCGGTGGGCGTTCTGCCATCAGAAAAATTAAGATCCACCTGACTTTCAGTGGGACTGCTTTCGAATCGGTGTAGACCGATCAACTTTAGACGTGCACCTAAGAAATCGAATTCGTAATCAACGCCAACTTCGAAGTTAAATTCATCTTCTGTACGGCGAAAAAAGCGAGACTGACTGACATCGTTAACGGGTTCGCGTTCAGAAAACTCCTCACCCCTAAAGAGAAACCAATTCACTTCGCCGGTGAGATTCAGCACACTACCAGTGTCAGTCTCTCGGGTGAAAAAGCCCGCCAGTCCTGGCTCATCGATGAGATTTTCATTTCCCTCATTGCGGGTGTCTATTAGGGTGTTGTTTCCGTCGACTACAAACTCCGGTCCCGCAGATCCAAATCGCGATTGTTCGTTTAAGACGCTCATAGTCCATTCACTGGAGGAGCCGCCACCGGAAATTGACAATTCACCGTTTCTCCATCGATCGGGAATAGCGTCGGTGCGAAACTGGGGTGAGTATCGGTATCGACCGCTGATCTGACCATCCGTCGCAGTCACAACGTTTAACACCTGCCCTGACAAGCCGCCGATCTCCAAACTGGCGCCGTCCAAAATCTCGATTCTTAAGACGTCGCCTGCTGGAATACGACCCAGCGCATCCAACGGACCGTTGGATTTTCCCGATACACGACGACGATTAATCAAAACATTGGTATCGGCCTGCCCAAAACCACGATCACCGTTTTCTTCATTAATGGGAAACCCAGGAACTTGGCTGGCCATGTCCAGAGCGGTTCGCGGTGCGAATCGAGCAAATTCTGTGGGAAGTAAGATTTGGCGGACTGCCGAGGACGCCGGAATTTCCTGACCCAATGCGGAAGGAACTACTAAAAATATTGAGAGAACCAGCAACACCAGCGGCTTTGTCATCACGGATTCATACTCATCTATGGACCCACACATAGGGTGGGCCGCAACTGTTGAGTCAACGCAAGTCCATTGCCGCTGCAGCTGACGCTGTTGAACCATTCGAAGTCTATTGAACTATGTAAGCGGACGAGAGACGCTACAGCGAAGCTTTGGTAAGCGCAACTCAAAGCTACTCGGTATGCCGCGCTGGAGGCGCCGCTTATCGCTTTTATCTATGCCAACTGGGACTCGGACATCAGTCCACAAATTTTATCGCTCGGCGGCAACCACTTTGTTGATACGCCATTGCTGGGCAATTGAAAGCAGATTGTTCACCAGCCAGTACAACACCAGCCCGGCGGGGAAAAAGGCCATAAATACACTCATGACCAAAGGCAGTATGGTCATGACTTTGGCCTGCACAGGATCGGTGGGCTGGGGATTGAGCTTCTGCATAAAAAACATACTGGCACCCATGAGGACGGGGAGTATGAAATAGGGGTCTTTTACAGAAAGATCATTTATCCACAATGCCCAAGGCGCTTGACGCAACTCAACACTTTCTAATAACACCCAATACAAAGCCAAGAACACTGGCATTTGTACCAGTATCGGCAAACAGCCTGCCGCTGGATTCACCTTTTCGGTTTTATATAAATCCATCATGGCGCGACTGAGTTTTTCCCGATCGTCTTTATAGCGTTCTTGAATAGATTTAAGACGCGGCTGCAGCTTGCGCATTTTCGCCATGGAACGCCCGCTGGTTTCGGCGAGTTTGTAGAACACCAGCTTAATTAATATGGTTAGAATAATAATGGCCCAGCCCCAGTTCTTAACCACAGAATGAATCTTATCTAACAACCAAAATAGCGGTTGTGAAAAGATAGTGAACATTCCGTAGTCCACCGTGAGCTCCAGTCGCTCGCCGACCTCCTCCAATTGATACTGAAGTTTTGGTCCTACGAATAGGCTTTCGCTGGCGGTACCGGTGCTACCTGAAGCCACTTGAAAGGTGGGTCCGATGGCTCGGAGTAGATATCGGTTACCTTGAATTTGCCGAGCTTCATAACGCTGGGACTGTTCCACTGTAGGCACAGCGGCCACAAGAAAGTGATGTTGAATTGTCGCGATCCAACCGTTAACAGCATTGAGTTCAATGGGTGCCTTTTGTAAATCGTCCACATCGATCTTTTCATAGGACTCACCATCAAACATGACAGGTCCAGTAAAGGAGTAGCTGTCTACGTCCGTCATGGAGCGTTTTGGGGGACGGTTGATACGTTGCAACTGCACGTAGGCCGCACCTTGCCAAGATTCACCACTGTCGTTCTCTATGATGTACTGGAGATCGATGGCGTACTGACCCCGTTTGAAGGTGTAGATCTTTTGAACCTTAAGTCCAGATTCAGACTGCCAGGTCAACGGCACCTTCAGTTCGTCAGTGCTGGAGCTTAATTCGTAGCTGTTTCGGGTCGCGCTGTAGGTGTCTCTGTGATTTGGACCTGGGAAATCTTTGCCCGACAAAAGACCAGATTGGATGAGATGACCATCATCAGGACGATCATCTAGTAACAGCACCAAATCGTCTGGTCGCTTTTTGCTTTTTGGATACTGCAGTATTTTTGCTTGGCGTAGGTCACCCCCCACCAAATCGATTTCCAAATCCAACACGTCGGTTTTTACAGTGATTCGTGGAGTATCCGGCTCAGCAACCGCGGGCACGACTTCTGGTGTCTGGGTTTGTGCCGGCGGTGTTGACGGCAAGTCGGATAGGGAGTCCGCCCCTGGTACATCGTCCAACACCGGCGTCGTACTGACATCATCTTCTATGGTGGTGGCGTTGGTTTGTGGCCTCGGTCCATAGTCTTCATTCCAGGCCTGATAAATTAAGAAAATAACGAAGGCTAAGGACACCCATAGAAAGAAACGTTGGTTATCCATTACGTGCCCCAGGTACATCATCGACGCCACCGGGATGCCAAGGATGACACTTGGCCAACCTTTTTATGGTCAACCAACCGCCCTTCACCACGCCGTGGCGTTGGATCGCTTGATGTCCATAGTGTGAGCATGATGGGTAAAAACGGCAATTCTGCCCAGTGATGGGACTGATGACCTTTTGATAAAGTCGTATCAGTGAGAGGACAATGGTCCGCATAACCTAACGATACTCCGCCAATGGTTGTTAAGACTTTGCTGCAGCTCTTGACTGCTGGCCTTTTGTACCCCTTGCTTGGCCATGACAACTACATCTACGTTAGGCAATTCGTGCTGACTTAAGCGGAAACTCTCTCTAACAACCCTACGGAAGCGATTTCGCTTAACGTTTGTCTTACCTACCGACTTTTTTGAAATAGCCAATCCCAAGCGTGGGAACCCCAATTCATTCCTTCTTGCCAAAACTGTAAACAAGCCATCAGAGGTGCGCTTCGGTTTTTCGAACACCCGACTGAACTGTGCCGGTCGACGCAGACTCACACATTTTGGAAAGGAGTGGCTCGTGGTGACCCCCGAGCAATAGCTGTTACGGACAGAGCCGGTCGCGGCCTTTGGCCCGACGGCGTTTAAGGACCTGACGCCCACTCTTGCTGGCCATGCGAGCACGAAATCCATGGGTGCGCTTGCGGCGCAAATTGCTGGGTTGAAATGTTTGTTTCATAGCTGCAAATCCCGGTTCGTACTGCCTGATCTCTCGGCGTTGTTGGCAAAAGGCCGGCTAGAGTACTGGGCCACCCCTGCCCTGTCAACCAGCTTGTGACTGTGCTCGAAAAAGAGGGTGTGGATAACTTTCGCCAAGGGGTATAGACTCGCAAGACTCTCCTGTTTGTTTCTTTTTAACATGCTCTTTCGGGGATTCGGGCATTGACAGCTAGTATTTGGCAAAACTGTATGACGCGCCTAGAAGGCGAGCTGTCAGAACAACAATTTAACACCTGGATTAGACCCTTAAGAGCGGTGGAAGAAAATGGCACTTTGAAGCTATTTGCCCCTAATCGCTTTGTTGTGGATTGGATAGAAGAACATTTTGTCGATCGAATTTCTGAGGTGGTCAGCCTCGTCAGCAACGACCCGCCTCGATTGATCATCGATGTGGGGAGCCGAGCGACGGATCACACGGTGGCTGCTGGTTCCCCAAAAGCCCCAACCATGCCTCGGTTTGGGGGTCGCCTAAACCCGAATTACACCTTTGACACCTTCATTGAGGGCGAGAGCAACCAATTAGCCAGAGCCGCCGCCACCCAGGTGGGTGAGAACCCCGGTAAAGCCTACAATCCGTTGTTCATCTATGGCGGTGTGGGCTTAGGCAAGTTGAGGTGAGGAAGGGGAAATAGGACAGGATGGTGGAGGGAGAAAAGTACGACTTGGGGGATACGAAGTCGGGACTGGGAATCTCGAATCGTAATGAGGGAACGAATGAAAACTCTTCTTGAGCTATCGGTGATGCTGATTCTTGTGAACGAGAGCAGCAATATGGAGAATCTTCGCCAGGAGCGAGCCAGCTAGCACGGAAATCATTTCTTGATTTCGCAAATTTCGCAAATTTCAGTTTACACATACCTCAGCGGCAGGAACCTGGTGCGGTAGAGGAGAGCGCCTATGGTCCAGTGCACGACCTGGCC